>JBEBHW010000146.1:0-7774 GCA_040081145.1 Burkholderiaceae bacterium | reverse complement strand
GCCGGGCTGGGTGATTTCGATCGGGTCTTCGGCGGTCCAGATCTTGCGCTCCGGAACGTTCAGGTGCGACAGCGCCGAGTGCAGCGTCGTCGTCTTGCCGGAGCCGGTGGGCCCCACGCACAGCACCAGGCCGTAGGGGCGCTCGACGGCGCGGCGGAATTCGTCGAGGTTGTAGGGCGTGAGGCCCAGGTCGTTCAGCGGGATCGGGCGTGCCGAGGCGAGCACGCGCAGCACCACGTCTTCCAGGCCGTTGTTGGTGGGGATCGTCGCGACGCGCAGCTCCAGGCGGTGGTGCGCCGAGAACTTCGCGAAGTTGATCTTGCCGTCCTGCGGTTTGCGCCGCTCGCTGATGTCCAGGTCGCACATGATCTTGATGCGCGCGACCAGAGCACTTCGGTAGCTCGACGGCAGTTCGAGGTAGGTGCGCAGCAAGCCGTCTTTGCGAAAGCGGATGCGGATTTTTTCGCGCCCGGGGTAGGCCTCGATGTGGATGTCGGACACGCCTTCCTTGTGCGCTTCGATGATCATGTTGTTGATCAGGCGCACCAAGGAGCTGTCGGACTGCTCGATGGGCGAGTCCGCCTCGCCGGCGTTTCGGTCCAGGCCCTCGAGTTCGAGCGACTCGACGAGTTTTCCGGTGTCGTCGACCTGCATCTCGATCGAGGCCTCGGATTCTTCCCACTTGAAGGCGCCACCGGTATCGGCGCCAAGCTTCTCGTACGAGTTCACCAGCACTTCGCGCAGCGTGTCGCCTTTGGCGAGTACCGGAATCACTTTCATCTGCGTGATGAACTCGACCTCTTCGAGCGCCTCGCGGCGCCGCGTCGGGTCGTCCACGGCGACGATCAGGCGCGCGCTGCGGATCAGCAAAGGCAGCACGCTTTGACGCGCCGCGACCGAGTACGCCAAGGCGCGCAGCGCCACCGCTTCGATCGGGAACAACGCCACGTTGACCAGCGGGTAACCCATCTTGCGCGCCAGCGCGACCTGCAGGTCTTCGCTCGATACGGCGCCCATGCGCACGAGCAATTCGCCCAAGGGCACAGTCCGGTCGTCGCGCTGCTGCTCCAGGGCGATTGCCAGCTGCGACTCTTTCACCATGCCCAGCGACAACAGCGCCTCGCCGATGCGAATCATCGGCATGCGCTCTTGCTGCGCAATCGCCTCGAGCAATTGCTCGGGCGTGACAACCTGGCGCAGCACCAGCAGCTCGCCCAGCTTTTGCGCGCGCAAGCCTTGCTGCACGCTCAAGCCCTCGTCGATCTGCGACACGGTGGCGGATTCCTGCTGCACGAGCACTTCGCCGATGCGCGGCCCGATCGTGCAGTGGCTGTAGGCGTTGCGCGGGATGAACAGGCACTGCACGGTGCCGGCGTCGTCCAGCGGTGGGAAGAGGAACAATCCGAAGTCGCGCTCGACGCTGCCCACGCTCGTGCCGGTGAGTTCGCCGCCCACGCTCAGTGCGACGCGGTACGACACGGCACTGTGTTCGCCCAGGATGTCGGCGTGCGGATCCGTGCTTGGCAGCAGTGCCGGCCGGATCGGCGTGGTCAGCGTGAGCGAACGAAAGTGCTCGAAGCGCAGGGGGAAGGTGGTGCGCGCCGGCGGCATTTGCAAATACGCGAGCTGCTGGTCCGGAACGAAAAACGTCAAGCGCCCAGTGCTGCGGATTCCGTTCACCCCGACCACTTCGCAGGGCAGCGGGTCGGTCTGTTCGTGCGGTTCGGGGTAGGCGGCAAAAGGCGGTGTCGGCCAGCGAAACGACGCCGAACTGGCCCTCTCGATTGGCGGCTCCAGAGGGGCCGCAATCGTCGACAACTCCCACTCCGGTACGGTCGACTGATCAGCCATCCCGATTCCCATCCCGTATTGTTTGCGCTGTGAGGCGGCTTCGCCCGCGGACAATCCCCGCCGGCGGACTATGGTATCGCCGTGCAAATCGGCTTGGGCGCTTGAATTGGCGGGTCAGTCGCTGCCAGTTCGGGTCCATGAACGCGCCTCAGGCGCGCATCTGCTGGGGCAAGAATGTGACGATCTGAGGAAACATGTAGAGCAAGGTCACCATCAGCACCATCAGCAGGAAGAAGGGGAACGCGGCGCGCGCGATGGTGCCGATGTGGCGCCGCGTCATGCCCTGCAGGACGAACAGATTGAAACCCACCGGCGGCGTGACCTGGGCCATCTCTACCACGACGACGATGAAGATGCCGAACCACAGCGGGTCGATCCCGGCCTTCTGGATCGTCGGTTGAATCACCCCCATCGTCAGCACGACCATCGAAATCCCGTCGAGAAAACACCCCAGCAGCACGTAGAACAGGGTCAGCGCGGCGATCAGCTGCCACGCGCTCAAGCCAAGCGACCCTATCCACAGCGCCAAATTCCGCGGCAGGCCGATATAGCCCATGCTCAGCGTGAGGAAGGCGGCGCCGGCGAGGATCAGCGCAATCATGCAATACAGGCGCGTGCCGCCCATGAGGGACTGCTTGAACGTGCTGCGTGTCAGCGAGCCTTGCAGCGCCGAGATCACCAATGCGCCCACCACACCCAGCGCGGCGGCCTCGGTGGCGGTGGCGATTCCGGCGTAGATCGAGCCGAGCACGGCAGCGATGAGCAGCACGACGGGAATCAGCGCGCGCGACTCGCGCAGTTTGGCCGCCAGGCTCATCGGCGGGTCGGGCGGTGGAATCAGCTCCGGGTAGCGCAGCGACCAGGCCGCGATGTACAGGGAAAAGATCAGCGCGAGCAGCAAGCCCGGAATCACGCCGGCGATGAACAGTTCGGAGATCGACACGTCGGCGGTGACGCCATAGACGATCATGATGATCGACGGCGGAATCAGCAGGCCCAGCGTGCCGGCGCCGGCGAGCGAGCCGAGCGACATGGCTTTGGGGTAGCCGCGCCGGTCGAGCTCGGGCAGGCTCATCTTGCCTATCGTCGCGCAAGTCGCTGCGCTCGAGCCCGACACCGCGGCGAAGATTGCGCAGCCCACCACGTTGACGTGCAGCAGACGCCCCGGCAGGCGCTGCATCCAGGGCGCCAGGCCGCGAAACATGTCTTCGCTCAGGCGCGTGCGAAACAGGATTTCGCCCATCCAGATGAACAAGGGCAGGGCGGTCAGCGTCCAGCTCGAGGCCGAGCCCCAGGTTGTCACCGCCATCGCGTCGCCGGCGGGGCGCGAACTGAACAGCTGCATGCCGATCCATGCCACGCCCGACAGCGTGAGGCCGATCCACACGCCGCTGGCCAGGATCAGGAACAGCGCGGCGATGAGCAGCGCGGTGATCGCAAAATCACTCATGGCGCTGCGCCTCGGCGTTGCCGTCGAGTGGGCGCAGGTCGAGCAGCTCGCGCACGAACTCGTCGATCAAGCCGATCGCGAAGACGACGCTGCCCAGCGCCATGCTCAGCTGCGGCAGCCACAGCGGTGTGGCGTCGTTGGCGGTGGAGATGTCGTGGTAAACGTGCGATTGCCAGGCGAGCTTGCAACTGTAGATCGCCATCAACACGCCCAGGCAGGACGCTGCGGCGAGCGCCCAGAGTTCGATGCGGCGCCGCGCCTGGCCGGTGAAGCGCGTCACGAGCAGCGTGACGCGGATGTGTTCGCCCTGCTTCAAGGTGTGCGCCAGCGCGAGGAAACCTGCGCCGGCCATCATGTAGCCTGCGTAAGCGTCGACGCCAGGAACGTTGAAGTGCAGTTGCCGGCCGACGATGGACAGCAACACCATCACCAGCAAGCCCACCATGAACACTGCCGCCAGGCCGGCGGTGGCGGAGTACAAGGTGTCGAGCGCGCGGCGCAAGCCACTCGCCGGTGCCGCGCTGCTTGGCATCTACATTTTCTTGAATGCGTCGACGATGGACTGGCCTTCCGGGCCGGCTTTGTCGAGCCATTCCTTGAGCATCGTGTCGCCGACCTTTTTCATGTCGCTCTTCAGCGCGTCGCTCGGGGCGGCGATGTTCATGCCGTTTTTCTTCAGCAGGTCGAGGTATTCGGTGTTTTTCGACTTGGAGAGCGCCCAGCCGCGCGCCTCGGCGTCGGCGCCGGCTTTTTGCAGCGCCGCCTTGCTCGGCGCGTCCAGGGCGTCGAACGCGGCCTTGTTGACGATCACGGCGTTTTTCGGCAGCCAGGCCTGCGTGTCGTAAAAGTACTTGATGTGCTCGAAGGTCTTGGTGTCATAACCCGTCGCGCCAGAGGACATGTAGCTCTCGACGACGCCGGTGGCCATCGCCTGCGACAGCTCGGCCGCCTGCACCGTCACGGCCTGCGCCCCCACGAGTTCGGCAATGCGTGCGGTGGCCGGGCTGTAGGCGCGCCATTTCACGCCTTTCAGGTCCGCCGCAGAGTTGATCGGCTTTTTCACGTAAATGCCTTGCGGCGGCCACGGCACGGCGTAGAGCAGCAACATGCCTTGTTCGGCGAGCTTTTTCTCGAGCGCGGGTTTTTGTGCCTTGTACAGCTTGGCCGACGCGTCGTAGCTGTCGGCCAGGAAGGGCAGCCCGTCGGCACCGTAGATCTGCCATTCGTTCTGAAAGTTGGCGAGCAGGATTTCGCCGATCTGCGCCTGGCCGCCCTGCACGGCGCGTTTGATCTCAGGCGCCTTGAACAGCGACGCGTTGGCGTGCACGGTGATCTTCAACTTGCCTGCGGTCGCCTTGTCGACGTCCGCAGCAAACTGGACCAGGTTTTCGGTGTGGAAGTTGCTCGCGGCGTAGCCGGCTGGCAGGTCCCATTTGGTTTGCGCCTGTGCGCCCAGCGCCGCTGCGGCGAGCGCCAGCCCTGCGGCGTGGGCCAAGAAGTTGCGGAGGTTGAACATGGAAACTCCTGAAGTCGGGGACAAAGGGTGAGGCGCAGCATAGACGCTGCCCGCACCGCAGCGAATCAGTTCTTGCCCGGGTGCGACCGGGTGGCGCTGTAAGGCGGGCGATTGCCGGACGACGTAGATGGTGAACAATAGGGTTTGCCACAGGGTTCCCGTCGCCCGGTGCGTGCTTGTCAATGCGGAGAAACTTCATGAATCAACGACTCGTCATTTCCTCAGCCCTCGCCTCGGTCCTGGCGTTGGGCCTGGTCTCTCAGGCTGCGGCGCAACCCAAGCCCAAGGAGAAGTGCTACGGCATCGCCAAGGCCGGGCAAAACGATTGCGCCAATTTGGCAGGCACCCACACCTGTGCCGGGCAGGCCAAGGCCGACAAGGACACTGGCGAATGGAAGTACGTCGCCGCAGGCACGTGCAAGCAGCTCGGCGGATTGAGCGCAGACGAAGCCAAGGCGGCGCCGAAGAAGTAGCTCGCGGCCCGCCCCGTGGGCCCGGTGGCCGCGGCGTCGCTTAAGCGAGTTGACGCCGGCGTGGGCATCGGCCTGCGCCAGCCGCACTACGAGCAGGCGCTCGAAGCGCGCGTGGATCTGGCGTTTGTCGAGGTCCACTCCGAGAACTTTTTTGCCGCAGGCGGCGCCACGCGCGCCGTGCTGCGGCGCGCCCGCGAACTCTATGCGCTGAGCCTGCACGGCGTGGGCCTCGGGTTGGGGTCGGCGGCGGGGATCGACGCCTGGCATCTGGGCCGACTCGAACACCTCGTGCGCGAGGTCGAGCCGGTGCGCGTCTCCGACCACGCATCATTCGCGCGGGTGGCACGCCCGGGCGCTGCAGCCGTGCTGCACGCCAACGATTTGCTGCCTGTGGCGTTCACACCGGCTGCGCTGGACATCATGGTGCGCAACGTCGGCGTCGTGCAGGAGCGCCTGCGGCGCACGATCCTGGTGGAGAACGTCTCGGCCTACGTCACCTTCAACGATGCGCCGATGAGCGAGGCCGAGTTTTTGCTCGCGCTGTGCCGGCGCAGCGGCTGCGGCGTGCTGCTCGACCTGAACAACCTGATGGTGAACGCGCTCAACGCCGCCGCGCCGGACCCTGTGGCGGCGTGCTGCGGCGTCGTCGATTCGCTGCCGCGCGAGGTGGTCGGGGAGATCCACCTGGCCGGTTATGCCGACACCGACGCCTGGGCTGTCGACGATCACGGCAGCCGGGTCCGCCCGAGCGTGTGGCAGGTTTATCGGCACGCGCTGCGGCGCTTCGGCGCGGTGCCGACCTTGATCGAGTGGGACACCGAGATCCCGCGGTTCGACGTGCTGCTCGACGAAGCCGATCGTGCCGTCGCTTGCCGGCGTGAGGCCGCGGCGTGAGTGAGCTCGGTGCCGAAGCGGCCCGCCAGCAGGCGCTGCTCAGGGCCATCGCGCGGGGTGCCGCGGTGCAAAATGAGGCTGGACTCGCGCCCCTTGCGCCCGGACGCAAGGGCGCATCAGCCGGCCTGTGGATTTACCGCGCGAACGCCGATGCGCTGGCCGAGCGCGCCCTCGCCGGCGCATTCCCTACGCTGCGGGCGTTGCTCGGGACGGACGATTTCAAGCACATGGCGTGCGAGTTCTGGCAGGCCGATCCGCCGCAGCGCGGCGACGTTGCCGAGTGGGGCGGCTCCTTGCCCGATTGGCTGGGCGCGCATCCGGGCTTCGCGCAGTGGCCTTACCTGGGAGACTGCGCCCAACTCGACTGGCTGCGCCACGGCTGCGAACGCGCCGCCGACGCGAGCTTCGATGGCGCCTCGCTGGCGCTGCTCGAATCGCACGACCCCGGCCAGCTCCGGCTGGTATTGCGCCCCGGCGTCGCGCTGCTCGACTCGCGCTGGCCGGTGGCCAGTCTGTATGCGGCGCACCAGGCGGACGCCATGGGTTTCGACGCGGCGCGCGACGCCATCGCCGCAGGGCGAGGAGAAGCCGTTGTGGTCGCGCGGCGCGGCTGGCGCGCTGAAGTTCACCGCATCGACGCGCCGACCTGCGCCTGGACGCGCGATCTTCTGGCCGGCCTGTCGCTGGGCCAGGCGCTGACGCGTGCTGCGCGCGAATTCGACTTCACGGCGTGGCTGTCCAGCGCATTGGCACAAGAATGGCTGGAGCGCGTGCTGGTGCTGCCCGACTGAGCGGGCGAAGCGCAGCGCCGGCGAAGCCCGGCCGAAGCCCGGCCGACATCGCGCCGCTACACTGCCGGCCCGATGGCAATGAGGTGAAAGCAATGGGTTCGATTCTGCTCAGAGTATCCGGCGCGCTGGCCGCAGCCGCCGTGGTGATTGCGACCGCAGGCTGTTCGGCGATGCAGGCGCAAAACCCCGGCGGCGCGTTGCGACCCGTGAACGCGGTGCCCGATGGCGCCGACGAGAGCGTGATGCTCAAGGGGCATGACGTCGTCGCGTACTTCACCGACGCCAAGCACATGCTGGGCCGGCCCGAAGTCAAGACGGTGCACCAGGGCGTGACGTTTCGCTTTGCCAGCGCTGAACACAAGGCCCTGTTCGACGCGCAGCCGGCGAAATACCTGCCGCAGTACGGCGGGTTTTGCGCGAACGGACTGGCGTACGGCATCCCTTGGGGCGGCGACGCCGACACCTGGCTGCTGCGCGAAGGCAAGCTCTACATCTTCGGCGGCGAAGGCTCGCGCCGCGCCTTCCTCATCGACCGCGAGCTGAATACCCAGCGTGCCGACAGGTATTGGGCCGAGGAAGTTCAGGGGTCGAACAGCTTCTTCCAGCGCACCAAGCGCATGGTGCTGCGCGTGCCGCATTACAAGAACGGCGAGGAGTTGGAGGCGGAGTACCAGCAGCGCAAGGCCGCCGGTACGCTCAAGCCTTGATCCAATGCGCTGCCGCCTGCGTAAGGTTTTGATCGACACTGCGACCCATTGAATTGAACCAGATCCGTTGCGCCTTCGGCGCTCCCCAAGGG
>JBEBHW010000836.1:0-1659 GCA_040081145.1 Burkholderiaceae bacterium | reverse complement strand
GTAACTGCCTTTGCCGGCAGCGTCCACGGCAAGCGCCGGCAGCGTGGTCGCGACCTGCCAGCCACGCGGCAATCGGCGCAACAGCAAACGCTGCGGCTCGCGCTCGAAGCCCTCGGCACGCAGGAACACGCTGGTGCCGTTGAAAAAACCGCGCTGCGCGTCGAGGTAGGCGGTGCGAACCGAAGAATCGAAGGCGTAGACGAGGTAACTCAGCGTCAGCGCCGCCCGGCCTTCGCAAGGTGCGACCCAGGTGGTCTTGTCAATCTGCGTCAGCTCGACGCGACGTGCGCCTTGGCGCGCTTCGAGGTGCGACAGATGGCGCGCGAATTCGCGCACCATGTAGCTGCCGGGAATCCACACCGGCAGGCTCAGGCGCTGCAGGGCCGCAGGCCGAGGGACCGTCACCGTCACCCGAAACAAATGCGCGTTCGGATCTTCGACGCCAATGCTGTGGGTGATCATGAAGGTGCCGGCGTCGGGCCCCTGGCCTTACTTCTGCGTCCGGCTTGCGACCAGTTGCTTTTCCACCTGGTCGGCGCTCATCGCCCCCGGCACGCGCTTGCCGTCTTCGAAGATGACCGCCGGCGTGCCGTTGACGCGGTGTTTGCGCGCGAGCAGCGTATTGCGCTCGATCGCGCTCGAATCGCATTCGCCCATCGTGCGCGCCGGCGCCGTGCCCTCGAGCATCCAGTTGCGCCACGACGCAGTGTTGTCTTTCGCGCACCAGATGTTGCGCGACTTCTCGGGGGAATCTCCGCCGAGGATGGGGATGAGAAAGGTGTAGACGGTCACGTCTTTGACGCGTTGCAAGTCGCGCTCGAAGCGTTTGCAGTAGCCGCAATTCGGGTCGGCGAAGACGACCATCTTGCGCGCGCCGCTGCCGGCTTTCCAGACGATGGCGTCTTTCAGCGGCAGGCTCGCGAAGTCGATCGCGTTGATCTTGCTCAGGCGGGCTTCGGTGAGGTTGTTGCGGCTGCGCGTATCGATCAACTGGCCGTCGATCAGGTGGTTGCCCTGCTCGTCGGAATAGAAGATCTCGGCGCCGACGCGAAGCTCGAAGACGCCGGGGATCGGTGTCTTGCTCACCTCGTCGATTTTCGGGAAGTCGGGCATGCGCTCGCTGATGTTCTTGCGAATCGTCGCTTCGTCGGCAAGTACGCCAGACGCCGCGCACAAGACGATCAGGGCGATGGCGCCGATGCGGGCAATGGGGGGGGCAAGGCAGCCTTTCAGGAGTGGGTGGCGCGTGCGTTGAGCCAGCGCTTCACGGGAGGGAGGTGGTCTACCAGAGTCATCCCGCGGTTGCGAAGTTCCCGGATTGTCGGGCTTGGGTGTGCAAAGAGCTGCAACAGCCCACCGGTGAGTTGGGCCATCGCCCAGGTGGGTGCGGCGCGTTCGCGCGCGTAGCGGCGCAGCAGCCGTGCATCGCCGAGTTCGCGCCAGGGCTCGCGCTGGGCGATCACGCGCGCCAAGGTCGCGACGTCGGCCAGGCCGAGGTTCAGGCCTTGGCCGGCCAAGGGGTGGACCACGTGCGCGGCGTCGCCCAGCAACACCCAACCCGGGCCGCACCAGGGCTGGGCCGTCGCCTGCGTCAGCGGCCAGGCGGCACGCGGCGAGCAAAGCCGCAACTCGCCCACGGCGCCGCCGGCACGCTCGAGC
>JBEBHW010000145.1:0-7802 GCA_040081145.1 Burkholderiaceae bacterium | reverse complement strand
TTCGACGCGGCGCTGCCGGCCAAGGCGCCGAGCGCGGAGAGTCTGCGCGTCGGCGCCACGCTGAGCGTTGCCGAACAGCGCTGGTCGGTGGCTTCGGTGAGCGTCGCCAAACTCATCGCCGCGCAAGGCGAACTCGTGCGTGCGCCGAACCTGGCGCGCGGCTTCGTCGTCGCCGACTTGCGCAACAGCGCCGGCGAAGTCGCGACACTCGACTACAGCGACACGGCGGCGGTGCAATGGTCGGTCGGCCGCAGTGTCGAGCTCGACGCGCTGGCGCTGTCCGGCCTGCTGGGCGCTGGCGCCGAGAAGACGCTGCAGGCGCGCAGCGTCGAATGCCCGAGCTGCGGCACCTCGCTTGCTGTGAAACTCGCAACGACGAAGTCGATCGCGTGCCACCAGTGCAAGGCAGTGGTCGACGTCTCGGGCGGCGTCGGCGCCGACTTGCAGCACTACGCGCAAGACAACGGCGCCGAGCCGCAAATTCCGCTCGGCAGCACCGGCACGCTGACCCTCGGCGGCGACGCGCCCACGCCGTGGCAGGTGGTGGGTTACGTCGAGCGCTGCGAAGTCGCCGAAGCGGGGAGCGACGACGAACAGACGTTCTGGCGCGAGTACCTGCTGTATCACCGCACGCGCGGCTTTGGGTTCCTCGTGGACGCGCAGGACGGCTGGAGCTGGACGGTGCCAATCACCGGTGTTCCCGAGTCCGCCGGCGAAGCCGTCAAGTACCGCGGCGCACTCTACCGCAAGCTCTACGACTACACCGGCCAAGTGACCTACGTGCTCGGCGAGTTCTACTGGCGCGTCGAGCGCGAGCAGCACACCTTCAATACCGACTACCGCGGGACCGGCAGTTTCGGGTCGCGCCAGCTGAATCGGGAACGCACCGGCGTCGGAGAAGCGCAGGAAATCGTCTGGTCGGCCGGCGAGGCGATTTCGTCCGACGCGGTGCTGAAGGCCTTCAAGCTCGCGCCCGACAAGGCGCAGGCGTTGCGCCGCGATCCGACGCCGATCTCCAGCAACGGTGCGTCGCTGCTCGCGAAACTGTTCTTCTTCGGCTTTGTCGTCGTGGTGCTGCTGATGCTGTTCCAGTGCGACTCGCCGAGCGACGACTGCGCGGCGCTTCGAAGCAGCCATGGTGAAGCGTCAAACGAGTACCGCAATTGCGTCGCGAATCAGCGCGGCAACCTGCGCACGAGTGGCGGTTCGTCAGGCGGTTTTTCGAGCGGCGGCGGTGGCCACAAGTGACGGCAAGTACCTCAACCCTGTGCAACGGAGGCAATCATGATGGGAATCGAATGGCTCAAGCCCGGCGTCTTCTTCGGCTCGATGCTGTACGCGCTGATCGGCGTTGGCGTGTTCTGGATCTGTTTTCTGATCGTCGACAAGCTGACGCCCTACAAGCTGTGGGACGAGATCATCGACAAGCAAAACGTCGCGCTGGCCATCGTCGTGGGTTCGATGTGCATCGCCATCGGGTTGATCGTGGCGGCGGCGGTGCACGGTTGAGGCGCGTTGGGCCGGCCCGGCCTGATGGCGCGGGCTGACAACGTGGCTGATGGCATGGCGCAGCGTGGGGCCGACGGCGTGGCGCCGGGCGCCGCCGCGCCGTCGGCGCCCGGCGCGCAGCCCGCTGAAGTCGCGCTGCTCGCCTCGGTGTTCGTGATCGCGGCGTGCGGCCTGCTGTATGAGCTCGCCGCCGGGGCGCTCGCGAGTTACCTGCTCGGCGACTCGGTGCTGCAGTTCTCCACCGTGATCGGCGCCTACTTGTTCGCGATGGGCGTGGGCTCGTACCTGTCGCGCTTCTTCGAGCACCAGCTGGTTGCGCATTTCCTGCGCATCGAGCTGCTCGTCGGGCTCGCTGGCGGGCTCATGCCGGCGGCGCTGTTCGCGCTGCACGCGGTCGCGCCGCCGTCGTTCCGCTTTGCGCTGTACGCCGGCGTGCTGCTCGTCGGCGTGCTCGTCGGGCTGGAAATTCCGCTCGTGATGCGCATCCTCAAGCTCAAGTTCAGCACGCGCTACGCCTTGCGCGACCTGGTGTCGCAGGTCTTGACGTTCGACTACCTCGGCGCCCTCGCCGTCGCGATCGCGTTCCCGCTGCTGCTCGTGCCGCACCTGGGTTTGATCCGCACCGGCGTGTTGTTCGGCCTGCTCAACGCGCTCGTCGCGGTCTGGGCGCTGTGGCTGTTTCGCGGCGAGTTGCGGCGCTTTCGTGCGCATGCGCTGGCGTGCGCGCTGGTGGTCGCGGCGCTGCTGGGCACGCTTGCTGCGGCGGACGCGCTGACGCGCTGGACCGAAGAGCGCTTCTACGCCGATACCGTCGTCTTCGTTGAGACCAGCGCCTACCAGCGCATCGTCGTCACGTCGAACAAGGGCGGGGTGCGGCTGTTCCTCAACGGCAATCTGCAATTCCATTCGCGCGACGAGTACCGCTACCACGAAGCGCTGGTGCACCCGGCCCTGGCCGGCCACGGCGCGCCGCGCGACGTGCTCGTGCTCGGTGGCGGCGACGGCATGGCGGTGCGCGAAGTGTTGCGCCACGCCGGCGTCGAGCGCATCACGCTCGTCGAACTGGACCCGCACATGACGCGGCTGTTCAAGGAGCAGCCGCTGCTGCGGCGCCTGAACCAGGACGCGCTGCATTCGCAGAAACTGAGAATCGTGAATGCCGACGCGTTCACGTGGCTCGAACAGGACACGGGCCACTACGACGCGATCGTCGTCGACTTCCCCGACCCGAGCAATTTTTCTCTCGGCAAGCTCTACACGACGAGCTTCTACGCGCTGCTCGACGCGCACTTGCGCGGCAGTGGTTACGCCGTGGTGCAGACGACGTCGCCGCTGATCGCGCGCAAGAGCTTCTGGACGGTCGTGAGCACGATCGAGGCCGCGGGCTTGACGGCAACGCCCTACCACGCGCATGTGCCGAGCTTCGGCGAGTGGGGCTTCGTCATCGCGAGCCGCCGGCCCTGGGCGGCGCCTGCTTCGCTGCCCGCGGGGCTGCGCTTTCTCGGCGTCGAGGGCCTGAGCGCACTGTTCCAGTTCCCGCCCGACATGGCGCGCGTGGCGACGGGCGTGAATCGCTTGTCGAACCAAGTGCTCGTGCACACCTTCGAAGAAGAATGGGGCCGGGTTCACGAGTGAGCCACGCATGACGACGCCTCGCCCTGCCGATGCGCAACGGCGCGCCTTGTTGGCCGGCGCTGCCGCGCTGCCGTGGGCCGGCTGCTCGCGCGGCGATGAGTCCGCCTACGACGGTGTCTGGCTCGGCGCGGCGCACGAGCGAGGCCACCGGGTTCGCGATTTGCACGACCGCGCCGCGCCCGGCGCGCTCGCCGCGCACGCAGCACGCGCCCCCGCGGTGCAACGCCGCGCGGGCGTGATCGTCGTCGGCGCGGGCATTGCCGGGCTCACGGCGGCCCGTGCCTTGCGGCGCGCCGGCGTCGACGACGTGCACGTCTTCGAACTCGAAGACAGTGCGGGCGGCAACAGCCGCGGCCACACGATGGGTGGCATGGCGTGCCCGCTCGGCGCGCACTACCTGCCGGTGCCGGGTGCGCAGGCGAGCGAAGTCGCCGAGTGGGTGGCCGAACTCGGGCTGAGCCGCGTCGCCTCCGGCATCACGACGCTCAACGAGCGGCACCTCTGCCACAGCCCGCAGGAGCGCTTGTTCATCGGCGGCGCGTGGGTCGAGGGCCTGCTGCCGCCGCTCGACGCGTTGCCCGCGACCCAACGCAGCGCCACGCAGCGCGAGTACCAATCGTTCCACGACGCCGTCGAAGCGGCCAGCCGCGACCAGGCGTTCTGCATTCCCACCGCGCGCGCGTCCTCGGCCGCGGCGACGCACGCCGCGGCACTCGGCGCCGTCAGCTTTGCAAGCTGGCTCGACGCGCAGGGCTACCGCACCCCGGCGCTGCGCTGGTACCTCGACTATTGCTGTCGCGACGACTTCGGCGCCGGGGCGGCCTTCGTTTCCGCCTGGGCCGGCCTGCACTACTTTGCGAGCCGGCACGGCTTTCACGCGCCCGGCGCGGACGCTGCGGACACCGCCGAGCGCGGCGCCGTATTCACCTGGCCCGAGGGCAACGCCTGGCTCGTGCAGCGCCTCGCGGTGCCCTTGGGCGAGCGCCTGCACCCGGGCCGGGTGGCGCTGCGCGTGCGCGAAACCCGGCACGACGCGAGCGTGGACCTGTGGAATGCCGCGACCCAGTCGGTCGAAACCTGGAGCGCGCGCTACCTCGTGCTCGCCGTGCCGCTGTTCATCGCCGCGCGGCTCGTGGACTCCGCGCCCGGCGAACTGACGCAGGCCGCAGCGCTGCTGCACTACGCGCCGTGGCTCGTCGCGAACCTGCGCTTGCGCGAACCCCTCGTCGACCGCGGCGGCGCCGCCCCGGCGTGGGACAACGTCATCATGGACAGCCCGTCGCTCGGCTATGTGGACGCGATGCACCAGAGCACGCGCCCGCACCCCGGGCCCACCGTGCTCACGGCGTATTGGGCGCTGGGCGGCGACTCTCCCCAGGAGTTGCGCGCCGCGCGTGCGCTCCTGCTGGAGGCGCCTTGGTCGGACTGGGCTGGCCGCATCGTGCGGGAGTTGGCGCGCGCGCACCCGGAAGTCGCCCCACGGGTGCAACGCATCGATCTGATGCGCTACGGCCACGCCATGGCGATCCCCGCGCCTGGCGTGCGCCACCATGGCGCGTTGCAGGCGCTCTCGCAATCGCGAGCACGGGTGCGACTGGCGCACAGCGATTTGGCGGGCTATTCCGTGTTCGAGGAGGCGTTCTTTCACGGCGACCGCGTCGGCCGGGCTGTCGCCAGGGAACTGCGCGGCGGGTCGAGATCACCCAGCGCCGCGCGAAACGCCACGCCGCGATAACGGCCGAGGCCGGGTTTTCGCTCAATGATCCGCGTCAGGCTCGGTCTGCGGTGTGCCACGCCGCTCGACCTCGGGCGCCTGGCCATCGCGCGCCTTGCGCCGCAGGCGTTTCAGTTCGTGGCGCATCGCGCGTTCTTCCGGCGTCAGCGTCGGTTCCGCGGCGAGCGGCGCGAGGTCGGAGTCGCGCTCGGCGCGCTCGATGCTCTTGCGCTCGCCCAGCAGCAGCAGGCGCGCGCGCACGTGATTCGCCAGCGCTTCCACGCCATCCAGGCCGCGCGGCGCGTCGGTGCGCGGCAGCGCGACGATGTGTTTGTCTTGCATCTTCAAATGCACGCGGCAGATCCGGTTGTTCTTGCCGTGCAGCACGGTGAAGCCCTCGACCTCTTCTTCGTGCACCGCGACGTCGCGAATGTTCTCGATCGCGATCTGGTGCACCTTGCGCTTCAGGCCGCGCTGAAACCAGACGAAATTGGCGCTCGCCGCGGCGCGCTCCCAGCGCATCATGTCGAGCACCACGGCGGCGACGACCAGGCCTGCGCCCACCGCGCCGACCCAGCTCGGCGCGAACGTCGCGCCCAACCACATCAGCAAGCCCGAGACGAGCACCAGGATCACGATTTCCAGCGTCTCGCGCTCGGCGGTTCCGTAAACACTGCGCTGGTAGCGCACCGCTTCTTCTTCACCCGTGGCGAGCGGCGAGGTCACGCCGACGAGCCATTTCGCCGCAAGGCTGATCAGCAGGTGGGCGCCGATGGCGGCGCCGATCAGCAGCGGCAGTTTGAGCAATACGCCGCCGACCGAGCCGGAGCCCGCGGCCGCAAACGAGAGCGGTGAGGCGCTTGCCGCGGCGAGCCCGGCGAGGCTTCGAAGAAGGAATCTGGATTTCATCACCCTGCGACGGTAGCAAGAACTCCGCAAAGACGGAAGGGGCCAGGCGTGCCGGCTTCGCGAAGGGCTGCGCGGGTATCGCGCACTTCACGTTTGCGAGCGCATGCCACGCGGCAGGACCCGCGCGCGTCGCTAAGATGTCGCCCCTGGGCGCCCCGGGAGCCAGCATGACAACCCACACACACGACCTCGGCCCCTGGCGCCACAGCCATCGCTTCGATGCGGGCAATCGCGAGGGCGAAACGCGCACCCACTGGGTGCTCGCGCTGACCCTGGTGACGATGTTCGCCGAAGTCGCCGCGGGCTGGTGGACCGGCTCGATGGCGCTGCTCGCCGACGGCTGGCACATGGGGACGCACGCCTTGGCGCTGGGCATCGCGGCGCTTGCCTACGCCGTCGCGCGACGCCACGGCGACGACTCGCGCTACGCCTTCGGCACCTGGAAGATCGAAGTCCTGGGCGGCTTCGCGAGTGCCCTCGTGCTCGTGCTGGTGGCGCTGGCGATCGCCGCCGAATCGGCGTTGCGCCTGTGGCGCGCCGAACCGGTGGCGGCGCAGACCGCGCTGATCGTCGCGGTGATCGGACTCGTCGTGAACCTCATTTCGGCGTGGCTGCTGCACGGTTCGCACACCCACGGCAGCGCGCACGCGCATCACGCGCACGCCGGGCATGACACGGGCCACGGACAGAGGCGCGGGCACGAGCACGTGCTCGTGCACGAGCACGAGCACCACGACCACGACCACGACCACGACCACGACCACGCGCACCACGCGCACCACGCGCATGGGCACGCCGATCACGGGCGCCCGCATCCGGGCGCTGCGCAGGCCCGCGCGGCAGGCAACGCCAGCGGCGCCGACTTGAACCTGCGCGGCGCCTACCTGCACGTTCTTGCCGACGCCTTGACGTCGGTGCTCGCCATCGCCGCCCTCAGTGCTGCACTCTGGCTCGGCTGGTGGTGGCTGGACCCGCTGGTGGGCGTGCTCGGCGCCGTCGTGATTGCGGTCTGGGCGAAAGGGCTGCTGCGCGAATCGGCGAACGTCTTGCTCGACCGCGAGATGGACCACCCACTCGCCAAGACACTGCGCACGGCGCTCGAAGCCGACGGCGACGCCAAGGTCGCCGACCTGCACCTCTGGCGCGTCGGGCGCGAACAATTTGCCGCGATCGTGTGCATCGTTGCCGACGCGCCGCTTGCGCCTGCGGCGTACCGCGAGCGCCTGAGCCCGCACCACGAACTCGTGCACGTGTCGGTCGAAGTGAATCGCTGCGCGCAGGCAGAGGCTGCGCCTGGCTGAGGGCAATTTGCGCTCGACTGGCCCGCGTCGTATTGCGCCGGAGCGCATCGGCACGACTCAAGCGTCCGTGCGATTCAGCTCCTCGAGGCGCCGCGGCGTGCCCACGTCGGCCCACGGCACGCCGAGCATCTGCGCGCCCAGGCGCCGTTGCGCGATTGCGGCGTCGAGGTAAGGCCGCAGTTTCGCTTTGGCGCCGGGCGCCAGTTCAGCGATCAGCGTCGTCACGAACTCCGGCTTGAACAGCGCCACACCGGACCAGGTGAATCGCGTTGCCTCCGGGTCGCCCGGATCGGGCGCGGCCAGGCCGGCGGCGTCGATGCCGAAGTCGCCGTGCGGGTGCTGCGCCGGATTGGGCACCATCCAAAGCTGCCCGAGCAAGGGGCTGTGCTCGAAGCGCGCGACGTGCTGCCGATCGAATTCGAAGCGCGGCGCGTAGACATCGGCGGCAACGTACCAAAACGCACCGAGTTCCCCCCCTTCGGTCAACAACGGCAGCGCCTTCTTCAGGCCCCCTGCGGTCTCGAGCGCGCCGCCATGGTCGCGCCCTTCCAGCGAATAGGCGATTCGCACGCCGTAGCGCGCGCCGTCGCCGAGCCGCGCGACGATTTGCTCTTCCAGCCACGCCGTGTTCACGATCACGTCGCGCACCCCGGCGCGCGCCAGCGCCTCGAGGTGCCACTCGATGAGCGCCTTGCCGTGCACTTGCAGCAGCGGCTTGGGCATCGAGTCGGTGA
>JBEBHW010000144.1:0-7803 GCA_040081145.1 Burkholderiaceae bacterium | reverse complement strand
CGTGCACGATGAACACGTTGCAGCCGGCGTGCGCGACGGCGCCGACGAAGTCGCGCACGAAGTCGTAGCTCTCGGTCCGGTCGATGCCGATGCGGTGTTTCACCGACACCGGCAGCGCCACGGCGTCAAGCATCGCCGTCACGCAATCGGCCACGAGCGCAGGCTCGGCCATCAGGCACGCGCCGAACGAACCACGCTGCACACGCGGGCTCGGGCAACCGCAGTTCAGGTTGATTTCGTCATAGCCCCAGCGCTCGCCGAGTTTCGCGCACGCCGCCAGATCGGCGGGCTCGCTGCCACCGAGTTGCAGCGCCACCGGGTGCTCTTCGCCATTGAAGTCGAGATGACGCGGCACATCGCCGTGCAACAGCGCACCCGTCGTCACCATCTCGGTGTAGAGGCGCGCGCGGCGCGTCAGCAGGCGATGGAAGAAGCGGCAGTGCCGATCGGTCCAGTCCATCATCGGCGCAACGCACAGACGCCATGGGCTACCTTGTTGAATTGATTGCACAAATTCTCTCGTTGTCTGCCCACCCCGGGGTGGGACCGACCAGATGAAAGCACGGCTGTATGCAAGCCGATTCGTGCATGGTAATCAATGACTTGCGAGAGATGATCCTGCGACGGGGACGCCGACGCAACGCCGGTTTCCGGCTTTGCACGCGGGCCCAGTGCTGCGGATTCGCTACGGCCATCAAGCTCGACTGCTACATCACCGGCCCCACCCTTCGCCCTTAGTTAGCCGTCAAGTGTGCGAGCTTGCGCCGCGCCCGGCTCCGGCGGTACGCCTGCTTCTGGGCAGTTCGATCGCCATGGCGTCGGACTCTTCCCGACCCTGAGCTGTCACCCGAAGCATCGACCTTGCTGCCGGAAAGCCGTCGTTCCGCGCCGAGGATGCAGCAACTTCCCTAAAGCGTCGGCGCCTCCCTGCCATACACGCGCATAAACTGCGCGGCCATTGCTGATCCGGCTCCAGGCAATTCAGCAGCACTTACCGTCGCAATCGGCCATCGGAGCACCTTGCGCTTCGACGCGGGCACAACGACGCGTCCCGGGATTGCAACTAACGCGAGCCTGTCGGCTTGATTCATCGTCGCCGTCAAATGAACTGCCCCGGACGCGCCAGCATCATCGAATCGATTGACAGGATTGGGGGGGGCGAGTCCATCGAATTGGTTGTCAATGCTCGACCCAAACCGGCGGCAGGTGAAACGAGACAGTTCACGCACAAGCGGACGCCCCACGCCGCAGTCGCCGTAAGATCGTTGCCCATGGCAAACGTTCGAACACTCGATTTCAAGCTAATTGACGAGTTGTTCGGGATGGCCGGCGGATACGTGCTCGACTTCAGCGATCGCACGATCGCGCGCTTTTTCGACGAAGAACTGAACGTCGATTTCGATGATCCAGCCTACGCGCGCGATGGCACCTCCAAAGCCAAGCGTCTGCGATGCTACCTTCGCACGGTCGATACGCTAGCCGCTGTGAGTGCCCTGAAGTGTCTATGGGCATATCGCCAAGCCCTCCTCGCTGATCGGGGCACGGCCGACACCACGCCGAACGCCGAGGGACGATTCCTAGACCTTCTGAATCGCATTCAAGGTACTGCCGCTCCTGACGGGCCTGCGCATGCGCGACCGCCAGTCACTGCTTTCAACGCGCAACGCGGCCGTGAGTTGCAGGCTGAACTTCTGGGCCTGGCATGTCTTGACCCGCATCCGAGAGGCTACGCCTTCGAAACGTTTCTGACTGCGCTGTTCGAACACGCTCGCCTCGCCCCCAAGGAGCCGTTCAAATTGCGCGGCGAGCAGATTGATGGCAGCTTCGAGTTCGGCCACGAGGTTTACCTCGTCGAGGCCAAATGGCAAAGCGAGCCTACGCAAGCGAAGGACCTACACGTCTTCCATGGCAAGATCGAACAGAAGGCCGCTTGGACGCGCGGCCTGTTCGTGAGCAACAGCGGCTTTACTGAAGACGGCTTGCACGCGTTCGGCCGTGGAAAGCGACTGATCTGTATGGACGGCCTCGACGTTCACGACATGCTTGAGCGGCAATTGCCACTCGGGGATGTCCTCCAACGGAAGATAAGGCGCGCGGCTGAAACGGGCCTACCATTTCACCGAGTCCGCGACATGTTCGTTCGCTGACCAATGAGCAGGCTCTTTGCGGTGCGGAACCTTCGGCGCGCACATACTCCCATCGCGGAAAACAGTCAGCCACGAATGACAAGAACTGGCGGGGCACTTCTGCCGCGTAGAAGAGACGGCAAATCCCTGAAGCCGGTGACGCAGCCGCTTGCTTGAATTCAGTCGGAGCATAGGCAACTAAACCTGGTTGCCTAGGTGACACTAGGCGTCGGTGGCGACGACATTCTGTGCTGAAGATGTGGAGCGCAGCTCCACCGGTGTGCGCCGCAGCCGCTACGCTCAGCACAACAGCCCAGGGTAGGACAAGTCATGCCGGTGGTGAAAGAGCAGTACAACTCGCTGGCTCCGCACGGGGAGAGCCTGGCCGATGTCGTCGTCCTGGCGCAGGCCTGGAAGAAGTCGCATGCGTTCATCCGCCGCCACAACTGGTATGCGGATGTGTTGGAGCTGGACGCATCGACCATCGACCTGGAGGACCGGCTTGTTCGATGGGGAGAAGAGATCTGCGACGATGGCTTTCGCCCGCAAGCCCTGCTGCTGGTCCCAGCACCCAAGAATGCCAAGTGGGCTTTCCGGGCGGCACCCAATATCAACTCGATCGACGACCTGCTAAACGTTAATCTCGACAGCCTGGGTTCAGACCCAACATTCGACGACTGGAGCCCCAGGGCTGCCAACCAGGGCGAGCAAGGCACAGCCGACGCCTTGGCCGAAACGACCCAAAGGCTTCGTCCGTTGGCGCATCTGACGATTCGCGACCAGACTCTGGCTACCGCGGTGATGATGTGCCTGGCTGAGGCGGTGGAATCGGCCCAGGGCGATACGACCGACACGGATCTGCTGACTGCTCGCGCAGCAGGAGTGGTGAGCTACGGCAACCGGCTGCATTGCAGTTGGGAGCATGCGGCCACGCAGCGAGCGCGAGCGAGGTTCTCATGGGGCAACAGCCGAACCTACCGACAGTATTTCCAGGACTACCGCGCATTCTTGGCGCGCCCACGTCGTGTCTGCGCCGAGCTGATGACCCAGCTCGCTCCTCGCCGAGAGCTGTTCGTTGTCTCTCTCGACATCAAATCGTTCTTCGACCATGTGGACCTGGCAGCGCTGCTGACCGAATTGCGGCAGATCGAAGCGGAGTTTCGGACATCGCACGGATTGCCTGTTCGCCAAGGTGCCGACGACGCGTTCTGGCAGCGCACGGCCCGCATCTTCGACTGGCGCTGGAAAGATGAAGAGCATCAGCACGCGGGTCTGATCGTCGGCCCCGGACAAATCAAGTTGGACCTCGGCCTGCCTCAGGGCTTGGTGGCCTCGGGTTTCCTGGCCAACGCGTACCTGGTCCGATTCGACAAAGACCTGCATCAGGCTGCGGCGCAGGGCGCTGACATTGGCGACGAGGTCAAGCTGCTGGACTACTGTCGCTATGTCGACGACATGCGGCTGGTCGTTGAGGCCCGAAGCGGCCCGGGAGGTATGGGGCAAAGCGCCGTGCTCGAGCGGGTCAAGGCGTACGTGACCCGTGCACTTGAAGCTCACTGCCAGCGCATCGCCGCGCACCTTGTCCTCGAGCTTTCACCGCACAAGTGCACCATCACCGCGTACCGCGCCATCTCTGCGCAAAGCCACATGTCGGCGCTGATGGAGATGCTCAACGCCGAGCTGAGCGGGACGTTTGATCTTGAATCTCTGGTCCAGGCGGCTGGCGGGCTGGATGGCTTGCTCTGGATGTCGGACCAAATAGACGATGTCGCGGACCCCAAGCCGTCGCGCCTCTCCCTCGCCACCGTAGCCGTGCAGAACACGGATGTTCGAGACGATACAGTCAAGCGGTTCGTGGCCACACGCCTTGCGCAGTTGATGCGGCACCGCCTGGCAATGACAGACACGGAAGCGCGCATTGACTCGGGCGATACACTGAACGAACGCGTGACAAACGGTCGGGTGCTGGCGCACGAGTTCGAGTCGACGGCACGGAAGTTCATCAAATGCTGGGCCGACAACCCGGCGCTGGCACTGCTGTTGCGCTGCGGCCTGGATCTGTTCCCCCATCCTCGGCTGTTGGCACCGGTGGCTGAAGCCCTCGGGGTGAAACTCTTCGATGCTCCTCGGGGCCTGAATGCAGCAAAGCAACGCGAGGTTCTGGTTGCCGAGTACGTTCTGGCGGACCTGCTACGTGCCGGCGCGGTGGAGACAGGGTTCCGAGATGCGGAGGAGTACCCAGAGGGGGTGGATGTGGTCGGTTACCGCGAGGAGTTGGGCGCGTTCGCCCGACGGATTCTCTCGGACCGCCCGGAATCGCCGTGGTACCTGCTGCAGCAAGCTCGCCTGTATCTCGCGTCCATCGGCGATTTGTCGATCACTTCCACCACTGGGACAGATGTCGCCGAGTTGCAGCCTTACGCGGCCCTGCAGCGAGCGGCGATGTATGAGCAGGTACATGGCGCCGACCTGAAGGCGGCGCTTCCACTCGCGCTCATCGCCCAGCAGCTCCACCCCAATCCGCGGCGCTTCGGCACCTGGCTGGCGGACGGGCTGCGACGCACCTCCGATGAAGCCCTGCAAGCTGACGTGCTTCGAACGCTGTCGCTCAACCGGCCGGACTTGGTCATGGCCGCATTGAACGGTCGCAAGGCCCCTGCGTGGCGGCGGCTCGTTCCGCGCGCGGTGACGGACGTCAGCCGCCGTACCGTCTCTGCCCGTCGAGCAAGCCCAACCCTCAGGTCTGTTGTGCCGCTGCTCCACCTGATGCTGGAACAGAACAACTTGTTCGGCCAGGAGAACAGCATCTTGCTGCTGACGGCGACACTTCTACGGCATCCAGGCATCGAAGACCGCTTGGCCAACGGGCTGTCCGCAGGCGACATCGTCCTGCGGTGCGAGGACTGGGAGCGTATCCCGGCACTTCCAGCGTCGAACGGCTTTCTGTCCGTTCATGCGCTTGAGTCCAGCGAGTTGGACAGCCCACTCTATGGCAATCCGCCGTGGGTGGCCTCAGACCGCGCCTGGCTCTATGGGCTGGGTCGTGTCCTCCGCGCCGCGCTGACCGGTGAGTTCGACTTCACCAGTCGTCGCTTTCTGGTCACCGAGGACGTGGGCCGATACACAGGGCTCAGAAGCACCTGGTTCAAGAGGCGTTTCGGACTACTGAACTCAGGTCGTGGCCTTCTGGACGAGCCGGGGCCCGTCTCTCCGTGGTTGTCGGGGCTGCTGTCGACGCTACTGCAATGGCCCGGGGTCGAGTTCCGCGCCAATGATGCCGCTGCAGCAGGTCATGTGCGCACAGCAGCTGAACTTCTGTCGCTGGTGGAGTCGCGCATCGCCGTGCAGCGCGCCTTATTTGGCAGCCGAAGCCAGACACCGATGTACGTGGTGCCCGTCGATGACCATGCGCCGCTGGAGGACAGACCGCTGCGCGTGGCCATCGTTCAGCCCATGCGGCCGCGTCGGGATGAGTTCGACTCCAAGGACCCATTGCACTGGACGCCAGGAGTGCTTGCAGAGCATCGACGACACCTGGCCGAGGTCTGCAGGCTGACGTACCAGAAGCTGAAGACATGGTCTTCTGCAGGGGCAGCGGCACGCGGGAACGGCGAGGATTCTGGCCCGGTCGTCGATGTGGTGCTGTTCCCCGAGTTGGCCGTTCACCCTGAACACATCTCTTACTTGCGCCGGCTGTCCGACAAGCTACGAGCCAACATCTTCACTGGCCTGACCTTTCTGCACTCAAGTAAAGCCGGCGGCGTCGTGAATCAGGGCCTCTGGCTCATTCGAACGGAGTCCCCAGGCCATGGGCGCAGTTTCCAGTACGTCTGGCAGGGCAAGCTGCATCCCATGAAGTTGGAAGCCAAGATGGGCGTGAAAGGCTATCGGCCGCACATCACTCTCGTCGAACTACCCATCGGTGCAAAAACAAGAACCCGGATCGCTGCTGCGATTTGCTATGACGCAACCGACCTCGATCTGGTGGCAGACCTGCGTGATCGGTCGGACATGTTCCTGGTCGCGGCCTTGAATCAGGACGTCCAGACCTTCGACAACATGATCGCCGCGTTGCATTTCCACATGTACCAGCCCGTGGTGCTGGCCAACTCAGGCGAGTTCGGAGGCTCTACCGCGCAAGTTCCGCTGCCGAAGCACGAGCGCCTGGTGGCCCACGTTCACGGAAGCCATCAGGTGGCGGTCAGCGTCTTTGAGGTGGACCCGTCCTTGTTCAAGTCGACATCAACCGCAAAGGTGGCGAAAGAGCCCAAGTCGCCGCCCGCGGGGTACAAGGGTCGGCCCTTGTGACGGAACTGTCTGAATATTGGCTGCCACGTCAGGAGTACATCATCTTCGACCGCGCCGTGTTTCTCGGCACGGTCCTGTGCAGCGTCATCGCCACCAAGCGGCCGATGGTCAGCGACAGCTCCTGGCCGTCAAGAGCCCGCCACGAAGCGCGGCTTCACGGCGGCGCAAGCAAGTGATGTTCGGTGTGGAAATCGGTGCACATCTCTCGCCAGGCGCCGCCCGGCCATGCACGACGCCGGAAGTCAGCGTGGGGCGAACAGTCGCGCATCCCAGACCACCGGCTCGGGCCGACCCAAGACGATGCCGCTGAAGTCGGGATGCCGTGGGTTGATGAGAACGTTCCCTTCCCTGCGCGCCACGACCGAAGGCACAACCAGTACCGCCGTTCGCAGCTCGCGAATCCATGCGTCACCAAAGGCTCGGGCCACGCGCAGGTCTGCATGCTCCCAACCGACGGGCAGGCCGCTCTCATCGTGTCGCTCGACTGTGACCGCCGCTGCGATGACGATCTCGACCGCGACATGAGTGCGCGGCACCCGTCCGATGCCGGCGTGGGCCAGACATTCCAGCATCGCACCCGCATAGGAGCGGCTGGCATAGATAACCCCGAGGCCCGGTGAATTCCACCGACCCCCAATAAGCGAAGCACCCACTGGGCTGAACGGGTCGAATCGGCCGTCAGCGATACGCCACGCCTGCCAGGCCTCCGTCTGCGCGGGTTTGCCGGTCAGCGCCTTCGATGTCGCTCTGATCGGATTACTACGCCGCGACGCCATGGAACAGCGACCAGAGCAGGTTCTCGACGCGGCGCGCTCCCAGCTCGGTCAGGGCCACCTCAATCGGTCGCTTGCCCCCCAGCATGGCGTGGCCGGTGGACAGGAACGCCCGCGCGTCATCAACGCTGTCCCACACATGCTCCGCGGTAGCGATCACACGCGCGAGACGTTCCACCCGCTCACTTTCCTGGGGCTTCAAGTCCTCGCCGCGCCGGTGGAAGGTCGCCGACGGGATGACCCGCTGCATCAAGGCCGCCGCGTCGGGCGAAGCGCCGTACACATGGCGCACCACGGCGCCAAGTGACGCCTTGGGCAGGCCGGCTTCGACCTGTCGATCCAACTGCTCGATAGACGTGACTTTGCTTCGCAAGCCCAGGACCTGGGCGATCTTGCTCGGTTCGACGACGGCTGCGTACATGCGACGTACTCCCAATTGATAGATTTCATTTTATCATCTGAATGACACGCTGTGGCGCGACGGCCGGGATCGAGCATGGCATCGTCGGTCCAACCGGCCCCGGGGTGGAACCGCTCCTTGCCTGCGAGAATTCTTGTCTCGATGACGCGCGGTGGGCGCTGCTGCAGAGTCGATG
>JBEBHW010000835.1:0-1673 GCA_040081145.1 Burkholderiaceae bacterium | reverse complement strand
CCTATGCAGGCCGGCACTTCGCGGGGACGCCAGGCGACGCGACGCACCACGCCAGCGGCGCACTCGACGCGGCGCGAATCCGCACGCGCTTTCCGCCCGAGCCCAACGGCTACCTGCACATCGGCCACGCCAAAAGCATTTGCGTGAACTTCGGCTTGGCACGCGACTACGACGGCGTGTGCCACATGCGTTTCGACGACACGAACCCGGAGAAGGAAGAGCAGGAGTTCGTCGACGCGATTCTCGATGCCGTGCACTGGCTCGGTTTCGATTGGCAAGCCCACGGCGTGAGCCACCTCTACCACGCGAGCGACTATTTCGACTTCATGTACCGCGCCGCGGAGTACCTCGTGCAGACCGGCCACGCCTACGTGGACGAACAGACGCCCGAGCAGATGCGCGCGACACGCGGCGACTTCGCCCACGCCGGCGCCGACAGCCCGTTTCGCCAGCGCTCAGCCGAAGACAACCTGGCGACACTGCGCGCGATGCGCTCGGGCGAACTTGCCGACGGCGCCGCCGTGCTGCGCGCGAAGATCGACATGGCGAGCGCGAACATCAACTTGCGCGACCCGACGCTGTATCGCATCAAGCGCGCGACGCACCACAACACCGGCGACACGTGGTGCATCTACCCGATGTACGCCTACGCGCACCCCATCGAAGATGCGCTGGAAGGCATCACGCACAGCATCTGCACGCTCGAATTCGAAGACCAGCGGCCGTTTTACGACTGGGTGCTCGAGCGCATCGTGCCCATCCTGCGCACGCCGCAGTTCGAACACGCCAAACAGCTGCTCGAGCGCATCGAAGCCGAAGGCGTAGAAGCCGGCAAAGAGTTTGCCCTGCACTGCCACAACCACGCCGCCAAGCTGTTCGCAAGCCCCGCCGAAGGCGAGATGCGCACCTTGTTCAGTCGTTGGGAGCATCGCCCTGACGCCGTGCTGCACGACTTGCCGGCGTTCTTCACGCTGTTGAAGAAATCGAGCGCGCAGTTCACGCCGCTGCTCCAGCACGCCTTGGCCGCCCGCGAACCCAATGTGTTCAAGCTGCCTCACCAGCACGAATTTGCGCGCCTCAACGTGACGCATGTGGTCACGAGCAAGCGCAAGCTCAAGGCACTGGTCGACGAAGGCGTCGTCTCGGGCTGGGACGACCCACGCTTGCCTACGCTCGTGGGCTTGCGCCGCCGCGGCTACACGCCCGAGGCGATCCGCCAGATGTGCGAGCGCGCCGGCACGAGCAAATCGGGCGGCTGGACCGACTACGCCAGCCTGGACTTCGCTCTGCGGGAGGACCTCGACCCGAAGGCGGCGCGCGCGATGGCGGTGCTGGACCCGCTGGAACTCGTGATTTCGAATTGGCAGGCCGTGATGGGTTCGGCAGGCAGCGACACCTGCCACGCCCCGGTGCACCCATCAGCGCCCGAGCGCGGCCAACGCACATTCGAATTCGGGCCCCGGCTTTGGGTCGAGCGCGACGACTTTGCGGAAGTTCCGGCCAAGGGCTACTTCCGCTTGTTCCCGGGCAACAAGGTCAGGCTCAAGTACGGTCACGTCGTCCTGTGCACGGAATGCACGAAAGACGCATCGGGAAAAGTCATTCAGGTGCAGGCCGAGCTGATTGCCGACACGAAAAGCGGCACGCCGGGCGCGAGCGCGATCAAGGTCAAA
>JBEBHW010000834.1:0-1675 GCA_040081145.1 Burkholderiaceae bacterium | reverse complement strand
GCTGAGCTCGGGGTAGGCCACGCCGAGCGTATCTCCCGTGAACATGCCGCGGCTGCGTTCGTCCCAGATGCAGTGGTGATGCCGCGCGTGGCCCGGCGTGTGGATGAACCGCAGCGCGCGGCCGGCGAGTTCGAGCACCTCGCCGTCGTCGGTTTCGATCACGCGCTGCGGCGCGACCGCCACCAGCTCGCCATAGGAGCGCGCCACTTCGGCGTCGCCATACACGGAGCGCGCACTCGCCATCAGCCGGCTCGGGTCGACGAGATGCCGCGTTCCGGCAGGATGCACGACGAGCTTTGCGCTCGGCAGTTGTTGCAGCAGCGCGCCCGCGCCACCGGCGTGGTCGAGGTGCACATGCGTGGCGATGACGTAATCCACGGCGCCGCGCGCCAGGCCCAACGACTCCAGGGCTTCCAACAGGCGAGGCACGGCGTGATTCGTTCCGGTGTCGACGAATGCGGCGTGGCCCTGCTCGACGATCAGGTGGCTCGCGTCGAAGCGCGGCCGCACGAAGCCGGTGTCGATGACGTAGATGCCGTGCGCCAGAGGTTCGACGAAGGGCAAGGACTTTTGCATGGGGGTCGCGCGTAAACAGCACGGGGATTCTAGGCATGGCCCTGTTGTGCACGGCGCGTTTTGCGGGTTTGCGCCGAGGATCAAAATACGCCGCCATGGCGTCTTCAGGAGGGTTGGCAATGTTGCTGCAACGAATCGCTGGGTTGTGCGTGCTCATTGTTCTTTGCTTCACGGGGGGCTGCGCGAGCTACAGCCCGGCGTCACTGCCCGCGGGATCGTCGCTTGCCGACGCGAGGGCCAAACTCGGCGCGCCGAGCGGCGAATATTCGCTCGCGGGCGGGGGCAAGCGGCTCGAATTCATGCGCGGGCCGGCGGGGCTGCACACCTTCATGGTCGACTTCGACGCGTCGGGCGCCATGCAAGCGTGGACCCAGGTGCTCTACGAAGAAAACTTCGCGACGATCAAACTCGGCATGGGCCGCGACGAAGTGTTGCTCGCGCTGGGACACCCGGCGCACGAATACGGCGTCTGGTCCGGGATGAAGACGATCTGGGCGTACCGCTTCGATTCGCCGCAATGCCTGTGGTTTCAGGTGGGTTTGAGCCCGCAGGGGCAGGTGGCGAGCACTCAGTACGGGCCGGACCCGCGCTGCGAATTCGGCGCCAAGGAACGCGACTGAACAATATCCGGCGATGCGGAGACCATCGAAACCGCCGGGCGTGACGCTTTACGGCATCGCCAATTGCGACACCGTGAAGAAGGCGCGTGCCTTCCTCGCCGAGCGTGAGGTGGCGTGCGAGTTCCATGACTTCAAGAAGCTCGGAGTTGCGGCGCAACTGCTGGAGCGTTGGATCGCGGCACTGGGTTGGCAGCCGCTCTTGAACCGCCAGGGCAGCACCTGGCGCAAGCTCGACGAGGCGGAGCAACAAGGCGTGGTGGATGCGCGCATCGCCATCGAGCTGATGCGCAGCGCGCCGAGCGTCATCAAGCGCCCCGTCGTGGAATGGCCGGATGGCCAGACGACGGTGGGTTTTGACGCACAAGCCTGGTCGCGCCGCGTTTGAAGCCTCGCATCGCGGCGACGGCCGTTTCGCTGATTTCAGTTTGCATTTGAACGAATGGGAACGTGGGTGTGCGATCGGCCCACAGTGAGCGCTC
>JBEBHW010000833.1:0-1677 GCA_040081145.1 Burkholderiaceae bacterium | reverse complement strand
GAGCCATGAAGGTGGTGCGCAATGCTTCGTGGCGCTGCACGATCCGCTGCAGCGCACGGCGCAGTGCCGATGCGTCCAGCCGGCCCACGAGGCGCAAACCCATGCCGATGTGATACGCCTGGCTCACGCCTTCGATCTGCGCCAGGAACCACAGCCGCTGCTGGGCAAATGACAGGGCGAGCAGCTGCTCGCGTGGCACGCGCTCGATGGCGGGCAGCTCGCTGCGCGCCGCGCTTTGCAGCACCGCGGCCAGGGCCATCAACTCGGGTTTGTCGAAAATCTCCCCAAGCTCGAGTTCGATCCCAAGGCGCCGCTGCACGCGCGAGGCCACGCGCACCGCCAGCAGCGAGTGCCCGCCCAGCGCGAAGAAGTTGTCGCGCCGGCCGATGCGCTCGATCCCCAGCACTTCGCTCCAGATGCTGGCCAGTGCGCTCTCGGCGTCTCCAACGGGCGCCTCAAAGGCTTTGCCGGCGTAGGCGCGTGCGTCCGGCTCGGGCAGTGCCTTGCGGTCAATCTTGCCGTTGGGCGTGAGCGGCAGGGCTTGCATCGCTACAAACGCCGCAGGCACCATGTACTCGGGCAGTTGCGCGGCCAGGCGCGCTCGCAGGGCTTGACTGTCAGGCCTGGCTTGCCCATCCAGCGCTTGGCTCGTGTAGTACGCCACCAGCCGCTTCTCGCCACCTTCCCCCTCGCGCGCAACCACCACCGCTTCTCTTACACCATCCCCCTGCATCAGCCTGGCTTCAATCTCCCCCAACTCAATTCGAAAACCACGGATCTTGATTTGAAAGTCATTGCGCCCCAGGAACTCGATGTTGCCGTCGGGGAGGTAGCGTGCCAGGTCTCCGGTCCTGTACATGCGCGCCGCCGCATGGCCGGCGAATGGGTCCGGCACGAAGCGCTCCGCGGTGATTTCTGGGCGGTTGAGGTACCCACGCCCTACTCCCTGGCCGCCGATGAAGACCTCGCCCAGGGCTCCGATCGGAACCGGATTGCGATGCGCATCGAGTACATAAAGCATCACATTGCGAATCGGTCTGCCCAGCGGAACGGTTGCTGTCGCGTACCGCTCCAGGTCCGCGCCAAGGCGAAAAGATGCGACGACACCACTGCACTCCGTGGGGCCATAGCCGTTGACGAATTCGGGACGCGGCTGTCGCACTTTGAGAAGTTGAGCCACCTGGATGGACTCGCCACCCAGCACAACCCGTCGCAACTTGCTGAGGCTGCCGTCTTCATCGGCCTCGACCAAGAGGTGGAACGCGCTGGGTGTCAGGTTGAACACGCTGATTCCGTTGGAGCGCAATTGCCTCAAGATGCGCACGGGATCGAACGGCTCGTCAGCCAGATTAAGGGTCGCTCCAACCGCAAGCGGGCCGTAGATATTCTTCTGGGTCAGGTCAAAGCTGTAGGACGTCAAAAGGAGCATCGCGTCGTCGCCTCGCAGCCCGAGATCTTCGACATACCATGCGACGACGTTGCGCATGCCGGCATGTGTCACCTCTGCCGCCTTCGGAGTGCCGGTCGACCCTGACGTGTAGATCACATAGGCCAAGTGCTGAGGGGTCAGGCCCGTGTCGCGGGTCAGCGGATTAGCGGTGTGCTGCACCATCCACAACGGCGTTGGGCGATCCAGATCGAGCACCGGCGTAGCGCCGACGCACTCCGTGTGCGCCG
>JBEBHW010000143.1:0-7870 GCA_040081145.1 Burkholderiaceae bacterium | reverse complement strand
CGACGCGCAGCAGCGTCTGATTCACTTGCGTCAACGCGCCTTGCATCTGGCCGAGCGCCCCTTGCACTTGGCCAAGCGCGCCCTGCGCCTGGCCGCCCAGCGTGGCGACGCGGGCCTTCGCGTTGCCGCTCAAGGCGCGCAGTTCCTGCGCCGTGCCCGCGAGCTCTTGCGACGCGGTGTTGGCGTTGGCGAGGATCGCGGCGATGTCGTCTTTGCGGCTTGCGGCGCTGCCGGAGAGCTGTTTCACGTCGTCCAGGATCGGCGCGAGGCGCGAGCGCAAGTCGTTCGCCACTTCGGTGAGTGTGCGGCGCCGGCTGTGCGTGACGCGCGGGTCGCTGCGCGACAGCGGCTCGGTCGCGCTGCCCGGCTGCAGGTCGATCACGGCGGCCTGCAGCTGTTCCTTGAACCACTCGGCGTGCGCGTCGCGGCGCAGCGCGGCTGAGCGTGCTTCTTCGATTTTCATCGTCACTTTCACCTTGAGGTCGGGTTGCAGCACGACGTTGGTCACCGAGCCGATGCGAAAGCCGCTCAGGCGCACGCTGATTCCCGGCGCGATGCCGGCCGCGCTGTCGGCGAGAAAATAGACCTCCGCGGTGCGCGCAAACATGCCGTGACGCTGCGCGATCGCGCCGGCCAGCAGCAAGGCAAGCAGCGCGCCCAAGCCCAGCACGGCGAGCACCTGGCGCCGGATCGATTCGCGTTTGACGGTGGGGGCGGTGGGTTCAGCCATGGTGCGCAGGGTACAGGATCGATGACCCGATCAAACCAGTTTCAGCGCGAAGGCCACCGCGTCCACGCAGATCACGAAGGTCAGGCTGCCGGCGCACGCGGCGACGACGGCCTTCGGAATGTCGCCGACGTCGCGCCCGACCTGCAAGCCGTGATAACAAGACACCGCAGCGATCCCGGCGCCGAACATCGCTCCTTTGGCGAGCGCGAGCGGCACCTGCCACCAGTCGGCGGCGATGAGGAAGTCGTCGAGTTCGGCGGCAAACGTGGAGTCCAGCGTGAACACTGTCGTGACCAGTGCCGAGCCGATGGCGACGAACTCGAAGCACGCGACGAGCAGCATCGAGCCGATCGCCACGCCGAGCACGCGCGGCAGCACGACTTCGTCTTCATGCGTCGCGCCGGAGCGCAGCAGCTCGCTGAGTTCGCCGCGCAATTGCATCAGCGCCACTTCGGCGGCGATCGCGACGCTGCTGCGCACGATCACGATCAGCGCCGTCACCAACGGGCCGAGTTCGCGCAGGCCCCCGCCGACGATGGTCTTGAGCACGGCTTCGTTGTCGTCGCCGATCAGCCCGAGCACGCGCGTCACGACGATGGCGCCGAAGAGCAGCGCGACGAGCGCCGAATACGGCAGCGCGCGCACCCCTGTGAAATGAATCTGCCGCCACAGCGCGTCGCGCACGGCGCGCTCAGCCAACAGGCTGCGGTGTGCGAAGGCGTGCACGAGCATCGAGGTGTAGCCTTGCGCGAGGCGATTGCCGGCGAGAATCATGGGACGCATTCCAGCACGTGCCAAGTGCCGCACGGACCCGGGAAAGCCCGCGCTCGGGTCCGTGCTGAACCTGCCCGCAGCGTGCCCCGACGCGCCGCGCCACAATCCGCGACGCAACTGCGGGGCGATGCGCTGGGACGGAGGGCAATCATGATGCGCAATCTGGGTGGGGTATCTGGGGTCTGGCTGCGCTGCTGCGCGACTGCGGCGCTGCTTTGCTGCGGCAGCGTGCTCGCCCAGCCCGCCGCCGGCGAAAGCGCCGCGGCTCTGCGCGAGCGGTACGCCGCGTTGCAAGAGGGCCTGCGCAACAACCCCTTCGGTCGAGCGCTGCACCTGGACTCGGTGCAAAACTCGGGCGACTTGCGCGGCGACATCCACGCCGTCGTCGAGCACCCGTTCGCTACGCTCGGCGCGAGCCTGGGCAAGGCCGAGACCTGGTGCGACATCCTGATCCTGCACCTGAACGTCAAACAGTGCAGTGTCGCGCCGGGCGCGGGCTCGACGAACGTGATCGTGCACATCGGCCGCAAGTTCGACCAGCCGATCGAAGAGACCTACCGCGTCGAATTTTCGTTTCGACAAATTGCCGCGACGCCCGACTACCTGCACGCGAGCCTGCGCGCCGACAGCGGGCCGATGGGAACGCGCGACTACCGCATTGCCTTGCAAGCCGTGCCGCTGGAGGGCGGGCGCAGCTTCATGCACTTGTCGTACTCCTACGGCTACGGCATGGCGGCACGGCTTGCGCTCAGCGCCTACCTGTCGACGCTGGGCAGCGGCAAGGTGGGGTTCTCGGTTGTCGACAAGCTGCCCGACGGCAAACCGGTCTATGTGGGCAACGTGCGCGGCGTCGTCGAGCGCAACACGATGCGCTACTACCTGGCGATCGACGCCTACCTCGGCGCCATGGGCGCGCCGGCGGCGCAGCAGGTGGAAAAACGCTTGCGCGACTGGTTCGCGGCGACGGAGCGCTACGCGCTGCAGCTGCACGAGATGAGCGAGAGCGAGTACCTGGAAATGAAACGCAAGGAGGTCGCGCGGCGTCCTGCCCCCGGGTAAGCCCGACAGGCGATGCACGCCGTTTGCCCTTACAACTCGCGTCTGACGGCGCCACGCCGCCGAACCCGTCGAGGTCAACCATGAAGTTCTGGATTGCCGGTGTGCTCGCCGCTCTCACGCTGACGGCGTTTGGCGTGTGGGCAGCGCAGCCGCAATACCTGACCGTCGATCATTCGACGGACATGCTGATGGACGCCACCACCGCCAAGGCAATGTGGAAAAAGCAGCTTCCCACGGCGCGCCTGGCGAAGCTCTATCCGCCCAAGAAGTGGGGTTTCGCGAGCGAGGTGCAAGGCGGATTCAACGCAAGCAACACCTGCCTCGTGACGGCGCGCGCGATGCTCTTGCCCTTGCGTGGCAAGGCGCTCGCATTCGTTCCGGAAAAGTCGGCCACCGCGTTCGACGCGCTGCCCAACGCAACGCGCGAGCAGTGCCGCGAACTGGCGCGCAAGAAGCTCGAAGAGGCAATGCAGGCGGTGGTGGCGACGCTCGTCGCCACCTGAGTGCGATCGTCTCGGCGCGGGCCGGGAGCCGTTGAATTCTTCGCAGAGTGAGCTCCGGCCTGCGCCGGAGGTGACGCCATCGCGGCAGTAGACTTGCGCGCCATGATCAACTGCCCCAGCTGCGGCGAAGAGAATCCTCCCAAATTTCGCCTGTGCGGCTATTGCGGAACACCGCTGGTCGCAGCTGCGGTGCTGCCTGCGCACGAGGTGCGCAAGACGGTGACGATTGTCTTTTGCGACCTGAAAGACTCCACCGGACTGGGCGAGCGCGTCGACAGCGAAGCATTGCACGAGATCAAGGAACGCTACTTCGGCGCGATGGCCGCCGAGATCACGCGCCACGGCGGCAAGATCGAAAAATACATCGGCGACGCGATCATGGCCGTCTTCGGCCTGCCGCGCGCCCACGAAGACGACGCGTTGCGCGCGGTGCGTGCCGCCAGCGGCATGCGCGCAGCGTTGGCGCGCGTCAACCAGGATTTGCTGGCGCGCTACGGTGTGGCGCTGGCGAATCGAACCGGCGTGAACACCGGCGAAGTCGTTGCCAACGCCGATGCCAGCGCCGACCAGAAGCTTGCCACGGGCGACGCGGTGAACGTCGCAGCGCGCCTCGAGCAGGCCGCGCCGGTGGGTCAGATTTACCTCGGCGAGTTGACCTATCGGCTGGTGCGCGACGCGGTCGACGTCGAGCCCGTCGAGCCCTTGGAAGCCAAGGGCAAGACGCAGCGCGTCAAAGCGTTTCGCCTGGTCGCCGCCTTGGGCCTGGACGGCAACCTGCGCCGCCACGACACGCCACTCGTCGGCCGGGACGATGAACTCGCGGCGCTCGAGGCGGCATACCGCGAGGCGTGCGAACAATCCGTGCCGCGCCTCGTCACCGTGATCGGCGACGCCGGTGCGGGCAAATCGCGCCTGCTCGCCGAGTTCGTCGACCGGCGCGGCGGCCACGCGCGCGTGCTCAAGGGGCGTTGCCTGCCGTATGGCGACGGCATCACGTTCTGGCCGCTGCGCGGCGTCGTGGGCGAAGCCGCCGGGATCCGCGAAGACGACTCGCCCGACGCAGCGCGCGCCAAGCTGCTCGCCACCGCAGGCGACGCGGGAGTTGCGGACCGCCTGGCCGCCGCGATCGGCCTGAGCACCGCGGCGTTTCCGCTGCACGAAACGAACTGGGCGGCGCGCAAATTCCTCGAACGCCTCGCCGCCAAGTCGCCCGTGGTCGCGTTCCTAGACGACATTCACTGGGCCGAGACGGCGTTCCTCGACCTCATCGAACACGTGCTCGACACCGCCAGCAGCGCGCCCATCGTGCTGCTCGCCACCGCGCGCCACGACCTGCTCGAAGAGCGACCCCAGTGGTCGGAACGAGCGGGCGCGAGCCGGCTCGTGCTCGGGCCGTTGAGCGATAGCGCGTCGGCGCAAGTCGTCGAAAACCTGCTCGGCACGGCGGGCCTGCCGCAGGAAGTGGTGGCAAGAATCGTTGCGTCGGCCGAAGGCAACCCCTTGTTCATCGAGCAGATGCTGTCGATGCTGCTCGACGCCGACGTGCTGCGCCAAGTTGACGGGCGCTGGGTGCGCGGCGCAGGTGACGCCGACATCGACGTGCCGCCGACGATTCACGCGCTGCTCGAAGCGCGCCTGGACAACCTGGGTCGCGAAGAGCGCGTCTCGATCGAGCCCGCGTCGGTGATCGGCGTGGAGTTTGCCCAGCCTGCGGTCGAGTCGCTTTCGCCGGAGGCGATCCGCCCGATGCTGACGCAGCACCTGGGTGCGCTGGCGCGCAAGCATTTTATCGACCCGGCGGTGTCGCGCGACAAGGAGACGATTTACCGCTTCCATCACCACCTGGTGCGTGACACCGTCTACAACGGCCTTCTCAAGAGGACGCGTGCCACGCTGCATATCAACTTCGTGAAGTGGGCGGATCGAATCAACGCCGAACGCGGGCGCGCCCTGGAGTTTCAGGAGATTCTGGGCTATCACCTCGAGCAGGCGCATCGTTACTTGGCTGAGCTGGGGCCGCTGGACGCACAGGGAGTGGCAATCGGGGCCGACGCGGCGCGGCGCTTGTCGGGTGCCGGCAAACGGGCGTCGGCGCGTGGTGACGTGCACGCCGCGGCGAACCTGTATCGGCGTGCCGCGGAACTGTGGGGTCCGACCGAGCCACAACGCCTGGCAGTGCTGCCGGACCTCGGTGAAGCGCTGAAAGAGATCGGCGAGTTTTCGCAAGCGCGCGCGGTGCTCGCCGAGGCGGTGCAATGGGCCGAACGCATCGGAGACTTCCGCATCCAGGCTTGCGCGCAGCTCATGGACATGCTGGTGCGACGCTATGTTGCCGAGCCCGGCGACTGGAGTGAGGACGCATTGCGGCTTGCCGCGGAACTGGTGCCCCTGCTGGAGCGGGAGAGCGCGCACCTCGAACTCGCCTCCGCGTGGCGGCTGCGGGTGTTTGCACACGGTGTCGCGGGCCGCTATGGCCAGGCCACCGAAGCCGCTGGGCACTACATCTCGTTCGCGCAACTTGCCGGGGCTGACGATCTGGTGGCGCGCAGCGGCGTGAGCCTGGTGATGTTTGCGCTGGTCGGGCCTACGCCCGTTCCCGAGGCGATTTCCAGGTGCGAAGCGATTTTGGGCGCGGGGCTGGCTGACCGAATCGACCAGGGCGTGATCATGTGTTCCATCGGCCAATTGCGTGCAATGAATGGCGAGTTCGAACAGGCACGGGCGCTGTGCCACGGTGGGCGCGCGCTGTTGCGCGAGCTTCGGCAGGGTGTGCACATGGCCTCGACCGGGCTGGGGCTGGCGCAGATCGAGTTGCTCGCAGGAGACCTTGCGACGGCGGAACGGGAACTGCGCCCAGACTACGAGTTTCTGGCCAGGATGGGCGAGACCTACTACCTGGCTTCTGCGGCAGCCCTGCTCGCGCGCCTGGTTCGCGACCTGGGCCGCGACGCAGAAGCGCTCGAGCTCTTGAGCGTCGCCGAAAGCGCCGCCGCGGCGGATGACGTCCAGGCGCAAGCCGAGTGGCGTTCCGTCAGCGCCCCGATCGCCGCTCGGGGCGGCGATCTGCCTCGCGCGCTGATCCTCGCGCAGGAGGCAGTGCGCCTCGCGCAGCAAACCGAAGAGCCGATTCTTCAGGCGAATTGCCTCGTCGAACTGGCCGCCGTGCAGCGCCTCGGCGGGAGGGTCGCGCTGGCGAACGAGGCGTGTCAGGCGGCGGCGGCGCTCTACGCTGCCAAGGGCGACTGCGTCTCCGCGGCAAGCGCGTCCGCCGCACTCAGCCCGCCCGCGTAGGGCGCGGCTGCCGGGGCGGGCCCGCTCAGCGAATCACGAGCCTGCCGTTGTCTGCTTGCAAGACCTTGAACAGCCAGTTGCCGTTGGACAGGACGGTGCGACTGAAGATGCAGGGAACCCCGGGCTGCGGATAGATGTAGCCCGGCCCGACACGCAGATTCCCGTACTTGTCTTTCGAGCAGTTCTGCAGCGTGATGACGCCGCTCGGCGGCGACTCCACGTGCTGATACTCGATGACTGCCAGGGAGATGCTGGGGGGTTTGGGTTTGTAGTAGTAGGACGACGAATACGTGGAACTCGAACCCGCCAGTTCGCCCTTGAAGATTTCAAGCGCGACGCTCAGGAAAGGCGCCGCGAACTGGATGTTCTCGGCCAGTGTCGTGCGAATGACGAAGCACTTGTTGGCGAGAAACAAGGCAGACGCGCACGTCACTGCTGGATCCACCGGCGTGACCGACTCCTTGATCGTGACCGGCGTCGCGCCTTGCGCCGCCGGCACATTCAGCAACGTCGTCTGTGAATCTGGCGCCGTCGCACCGGACGTGGTGCCCAGGCTGGTTCGGACGATGCCGCCATTGCCGAGGTAGGTCGAAACGTTCGTGCCATCACGCACCGTGAGCGCCGTCGTGGCGGACTTGGAGATCGACTCGATGTCGTCGGGCTCGATGTAGTACTCGCCACTTTCGTACTCGGCGTACTTGGTGCGGGTCGAAAGCTTGATCGTGTCGCCCGCCGTGGGCGTGCTGAAGACGACGACAAACGAAAGCAAGGGGTCGGCCGGGGTGAGGACTTGATTGAGGGTGCACTCGATGACGGTCGGGTCGGTGAGCACGGGCGTCGCGCAGAACGCCGGCCCTCCGACATAGTTCGCAGTCGTTCCCACGACGGGTACGCCCAGCGTCGTGACCTTCGTGCTGGCCCTGAGCGTCAGCACTTTCAGCGTGTCGTCGGTGCTGATATTTCGCACGTCGATCCGGTAGGCGACGCTGCTCGACTGATTTGTCGTGCTCAGCGAGGCGCTGGCAGGCAGCGAGGTCACCGTCACGCTGGCGTCTTCGCCCGAGGCAAGGACCCCTTGGCTGAACGGCAGCGATATGGCTGCAAACAGCAGCAGCGATTTCAAATTTTTCATCGGATTTCCTAGGCTACTTCGACTGAGGCTGGTGAGCATTTTCCATTGCGCGAATGGTGCGGAAGTTGGGCTGGCAAGCGGACGCGCTCCCACTGACTCTCGGGCAGAGTGCAATCAGCGGCAATCCCTAATTCTAGGGAAGGGTAAACGCCAAGTCATCAATGTGAGCCCATCGACTCGGCTTGTCGTCGTGGGAGCCGATCGCACCCGGGCGGCGCGTACATGAAACCAGAAAATCATGAGCCAGCGCGTGCATGGCCACGCCTAGACTCAGTCGCAAATAACTTGAGCAGATGGGAGACATGAAACACGCTTTCGCAGCCGGCTGCGCCTGTGCAATCTCCAGCCTGGGGCATGCCCAATCGGGCGGCAATGCACCGC
>JBEBHW010000832.1:0-1685 GCA_040081145.1 Burkholderiaceae bacterium | reverse complement strand
CTGTCGTAGACCGTCAAGTCCCATTGATCCTCACGCGTCACGCTGACTTCGGTCGCGTACGACTCGCCGCGGTACCGGATGTGCACGCCGTCCAGTGTGACGTCGTAGAGGAACAGCCGCGGGTCTTCGAAGGTGCGTCGCCCGAGGGTGATCTCCAACGGGTGATCGGGAATGTTCTTGATGACGACGTTGGCCACATCGATCTTGCCCGTGAACGCGCGCCGCAGCGACGGGTCGCGCGCGCCGTCGGGCAGCACCGTGACGTTTTCTTCATGAATCCGAAACGGCAGCTCGAAGGTGGTGCCCAGATTCAGATCGAACCAGGGGGACGGCCTGTGGGTCCCGAGAAAAAACACAGTGGGCACGAGGAGTTGCAGGTTGTCGCGCGCCGGCCGCGTGACGCTGCCTTTGCTGCTGTTGCGCAAGTCCAGGTTGCGGTCATACGTGTACTCGGTGTCGCTGCCCACGGAATACTGAAAGTCCAGCTCCTTGGCGAGTTCCTGCGCTTCCTGGCGCGCCGGACCGGAGCCTTCGCGCGGCCCGGATTGCGGCAGCTGGAATTGCGCGCCCGCCGAGCCCCACACCAGCGCGGCTGCAACCGCGACGGCCGAGGCGAGTGGGCGGCAGGTTCTTCCAGACTGCATCGCTTCGACCTTTCATGCCGCCGCCAGACCAAGGTCGGGCTGACGCGGGGCCGTGGTGCGCACGCGCGCATACAGGTTGGGCATGACGAACATCGTGAACAAGCTCGACGCCACCACGCCGCCGATCATCACGATGGCGGTGGGCCCGACGATCTCGAGCCCAGGGATGCGGCCGAACGCGACCAGCGGCAACAACGCCCCGACGATGGCCGCCGAACTCGCGAGCAGAGGGGTCAGGCGCTCGCGCGCGCCGCGCAGCACCAGCTCAGTGCCGAAAGCCGTGCCGGTCTCGTCTTCGAGACGCTGGTAGCCCTTGATCAGCAGCACCACATTGCGCGCGGCGATGCCGAGCACGGCGAGGAAACCGATGATCGAGCCGAGCGACATCACGCCGCCGCTGGCGAGCAAGGCGAACACGCCGCCTGCGGCGGCGACCGGAATCGCCGAGAAGCCGACCAGCGCCTGACGCCAGCTCCCGAAGCACGCCTGCAGCAGCAGGAAGATGCCGATCAGGCAGGCGAGGCCCACGCCGACCATGCGGCGCTGCACGCTCTGGCGCTCCGAATATTCGCCGAGCAGCTCGGGGTGGTGCTCCAGCGGGAACTTGATCTGCTCGAGTTTGTCTTCGACTTCGTCGGCCACCGAGCTGAAGTCACGCCCGGCCACGTTGGCGACGACGTCGACGTACGGAGAAATCGCCTCGTGTTTGATGACCGACGGTGTGGCCACCATCTTCAACGCGGCGACGTCACCCAGCTTCGCGTACTGGCGGTCCGACTTTTCGATCCACAGATCGTTCAGGTTGGTCATGCTCTGGCGCGCCTCGGGCGCACCGTGCACGACGACCTCGTAGATCTTCTGCTCCTTGAACAGAAAGCCCACCACGAGGCCGGAAAACACCGTCGCGGTGGCGCGCCTCACGTCACCGGGCTTGACGTTGGTTTTGCCGGCCTTCTCGAGATCCACGTTGACTTCGAGCGTCGGCTCCATGACCTGGCCTTCGGCGTGCAGATCGACGATGCCTTTGATGCCGGAGAGCGC
>JBEBHW010000142.1:0-7956 GCA_040081145.1 Burkholderiaceae bacterium | reverse complement strand
GAGCTGCGAGCGCTCGGCTTGCTTTGACCCGCGCACGAATTGCCCGCGCGGGGCGCGCGCTCAGCGAGCCATGCCTCTCAGCGCCTTGCGCGCCGCGTCGTGCGCCTGAACCAGCACTTGGTCCTTCCACGCGTCCGTGTCGGTGTAGAACGCATCGCGGACTTGCTTCTTGATGGCAAGCGCGACCGGGCCTTCCGCTTCGGGGTGATTCTCGAGCCACTGATCGGCGCGCAGCGCCTGCATCACGTCCAACATGGGAATCGTGCCGTATTCCATCGCCATGCCGGTGTACTCGGCCTGCGGGCATTCTTCATAGGCGGTCTGCCACATCAGGCCGACCAGCGGCGCGGAAATTGAGCTGCCGTCGGCAAGCGAAGTCACGCCTGGCCCCCACCATTGGCGGGCGCGTTTCAGCGAGCCGACGTCGGCATCGCGGCACGCCGAGATCAGCTCGGCCACGCCGTTCGGGCCCAGGCCCGTGTGCAGATCGATCCAGGCCAGGCGCGCGCAACGCCTGCCGTGCTCGCGAAGCACATGGCGCAGCGTGACGTGGCTCCAGGTCGGGTTGCGTCCGCCGTAAAAAAGGCCCTGCGGATGTTCGTACTGCCCGCCTGAAACGGCTTCCTGAAAGCCGCGCTCGCCGTGCCTGACCATGAAGCTGGCGATGCCGGCGTTGACTTCGGTGCTCGGCGGCCAGGCGCTTGGCACGAGCAGGTGCGCGAGTTCGTCGTAGCGCGGGTTGGCCGGCAGCGGCTTGGAAAAATCGTGGAAGTTGCGATTCAGGTCGACGTTTTCCTGGGTCGTGCGGCGCCACCAGGAAAAGCCGTAGGGATTGAGCGCGTGCACATAGAGCACGGCCGCGCCGCTGGCGCGCACTGCCGCGTGCCAGGCTGCGTCGCGCAGCAGGCTGATCTGAATTCCCGAGCCGCAATAGCCCTCGACGCCATGGCAGGCGCTGCTGATCACGAGCAACGAATGCGCCTCTACGGGACCTTCTCGAACGACATCCATTGCGAGTGGCTCGCCGTCGCGCCCGCGCAGCGGGTGCGGATGCGACTCGAGGTCAAGGCCTGCCGACTCGACGGCGCCGAGAAACAAGCTGCGCGCTTGCGCGTAGCTTTGCGAAAAATGCGCGGCGGCCTGCATGGCGCTGCTCAGCGTGCCTGCGCCAGCCAGGCTTCGGCCAGGCGCACCCAGAGCGTGGCGCCCAGAGGGATCAGGTCGTCGTTGAAGTCGTAACTCGGGTTGTGCAGCATGCATGGGCCCATGCCGTGGCCCCCATCGCGGTGGCTGCCGTCGCCATTGCCGATGAGGAAGTAGCAGCCGGGCTTTTCCAGCAAGAAGTAGCTGAAGTCCTCCGCGCCCATCGTCGGCTCGAACTCGTGAACGTTTGGCGCGCCGACCATGTCGACCATGACCTTGCGCGCGAAGTCGGTCTCGGCGGCGTGGTTGATCGTGGGCGGGTAGTTGCGGTGGAACTCGAACTCGCAGCCGGCGCCGAACGCGGCGCACGTGTGCTCGGCAATTTCCTTCATGCGCTTTTCGATCAGGTCGAGCACATCGAGCGTGAACGTTCGCACCGTGCCCTGGATTTCGCAACTGTCGGGGACGACGTTCGTCGCCTCGCCGGCGTGGATCATCGTCACCGAGATCACGCCCGCGTCGATGGGCCGCTTGTTGCGCGTGATGATGGTCTGGAACGCCTGCACCATCTGGCACGCCACCGGCACCGGATCGATGCCGTTGTGCGGCAGGGCGGCGTGCGAACCCTTGCCGCGAATCGTGACCTTGAATTCGTTGCTGCTGGCAAAACTCGGGCCTTCCTTCAAGGCGAACTGGCCCACCGCCATGCCCGGCCAGTTGTGCGCGCCGAACACGGCGTCCATCGGGAACTGGGTGAAGATGCCATCCTTGATCATTTCGCGCGCACCGCCGCCGCCTTCTTCGGCGGGTTGGAAGATCAGGTACACGGTGCCGTCGTAGTTGCGGTGTTTCGAGAGGTGCTTGGCAGCGCCCAGCAGCATCGCCGTGTGACCGTCGTGGCCGCACGCGTGCATCTTGCCGGGGTGCTGGCTCGCGTGGGCGAACTTGTTGTGTTCCGTCATCGGCAGTGCGTCGATGTCGGCGCGCAGGCCCACGGCGTGGCGGCTGGTGCCGCTTTTCAGAATCGCCACCACACCCGTGCCGCCCAGGCCGCGGTGGATGGGGATACCCCAGTCGGTGAGTTGTTTGGCGATCACGTCCGAGGTGCGTTTTTCCTGGAAGCACAGCTCGGGGTGGGCGTGGATGTCGCGGCGCACGGCGGCGATCGCTGCTGCGTCGGCCAGGATGGATTCGATGAGTTTCATGGGTGGGCTCCGCACGCCCGCGCTTGCCGCGGCGCGGCGCAACGGGTGCTTGTCAGGTCAGTGCGAGGCAGTTTACCCGTCGCTCGCCTTTGGGGCCAGTTGGGCATTCCTGCGGGGCGTTGCAGACGCGCATGTGCAATCATTGAGGCATGAACACAACCATCGTTCGGGGTGCGTGTCCGCACGATTGCCCCGATACCTGCGCGCTGCGCATCACCGTCCAGGATGGGCGGGCGATCAAGGTGCAGGGGGATCCGGATCACCCGCCCACGCAGGGGGCGCTGTGCACCAAGGTCTCGCGCTACGCGGAGCGCACCTATCACCCGGAACGCGTGCTCACGCCGCTGAAGCGCATCGGTACGAAGGGCCGCGGCCAGTTTGTTCCGGTGACGTGGGACGAGGCGCTGCACGACATTGCGACGCGCCTGCGCAGCATCGCAGCGCGCGGCCCGGACGCTGCCCAGGCGATCGTTCCCTACAGCTACGCCGGGACGATGGGGTTGGTGCAAGGCGAAAGCATGGCGGCGCGGTTTTTCAATCGGCTCGGCGCGTCGCTGCTGGACCGCACGATTTGCGCGTCGGCCGGCGGCGAGGCGCTCGCCGCGACCTATGGCGCCAAGCTGGGAATGCACGTCGAACACTATGCGCGCAGCAAACTGATCCTGATCTGGGGCAGCAATTCGATCGCCTCGAACTTGCACTTCTGGACCTTCGCGCAAGAAGCCAAACGCAACGGCGCGAAGTTGATTTGCATCGACCCGCGCAAGACGGAAACCGCCGACAAGTGCCACGAGCACATCGCCTTGATGCCGGGCACCGACGGTGCGCTGGCGTTGGGAGTGATGCACGAGCTGATCGTGAACGGTTGGCTCGACCACGACTACGTCGAGCAGCACACCCACGGGTGGCCCGCCCTTTGCGAGCGCGCCCTGCTGTGGCCGCCGGAGCGAGTGGCGCAAGTGTGCGGCATTGACGCCGACACGGTGCGCTCGCTGGCGCGCGACTACGGAACCATGAGCCCGGCGGCGATCCGCCTCAACTACGGCATGCAGCGCGTGCGCGGCGGCGGGAACGCGGTCCGGCTTGTGGCGATCCTTCCTTGCCTGATTGGCGCGTGGCGCGATCCGGCGGGCGGCATGCTGCTGTCGGCATCAGGTTGGTTCGGTCGAGTGCGCAACGACGCTGCCCTTCAGCGCCCCGATTTGCTGGGCACGCGCCGGCCGCGCACGATCAACATGAGCACGATCGGCGATGACTTGCTGCGCGAACCCGATGAATTGCTGGCCAGCGGCGCGACGTTCGGGCCGAAGATCGAAGCGCTGATCGTCTACAACAGCAACCCGGTCGCTGTGGCGCCTGAGTCGCCCAAGGTGGTGCGCGGGTTCGCCCGCGACGACTTGCTCACGGTGGTCCTTGAGCACTTCATGACGGACACGGCAGACTATGCGGACTATGTGCTGCCGGCGACGACACAACTCGAACACCTTGACGTTCACGGCAGTTACGGCCACACCTACGCGCTGATCAACGAGGCGGCAGTGGCGCCGCTCGGCCAGGCGCGCCCGAATACGCAGATTTTTCGCGATCTGGCGCGCCACATGGGTTACGACGAACCGTGTTTTGCGGACAGCGATGAAGTTCTGGCGCGTTGCGCGTTGAATCGCACCGTGAATTTCGCAGCAATGCGCGAGTGGGGCTGGGTCAAGTTGGACGTGCCCGATGCGCCTTTTGCCGACGGCGGCTTTGCTACTCCGAATGGCAAATGCATCATCGATTCGCCTCGCTATGGCATCCCCGACTACGTGCCGAACTACGAGTCCGTGCGGAGTGCGCCGGAGCTCGCCAAGCGCTACCCGTTGGCGATGATTTCGCCGCCGGCGCGCAACTTCCTCAACTCGACATTTGTCAATGTGAAGAGCCTGCGCGACATCGAGTCCGAACCGGTGCTGGAGATTCACGAGGCGGACGCGCGTTTGCGCGGCATTGCCTCGGGCCAGCAAGTGCGCGTCTTCAACGCCCGCGGCAGCACGCAATGCAAAGCCGTGCTCAGCCCGCGCGCCCGGCCGGGTGTAGTGAACGGCCTGGGCATCTGGTGGCGCAAGCTCGGGGCGGACGGCACGAACGTCAACGAGGTCACGCACCAGCACCTCACCGACATTGGCCGCGCAGCGAGTTTCTACGATTGCCTGGTCGACGTGGCGCCGCTGGCCGACACGCTAGCGCGCCCCGCGGCACCGTGAGGCCTTGGTTTCGCGCGGTGGCGCGCGCGGCGGGATTCGGGCTGGCGGGCGCGATTCTTCTTGCCATCCTGGTGTGCGGGACCACGGGGTGCAGCACCCTGGCCTATTACGCGCAATCCGTGAACGGCCATCTCGACTTGCTGCAGCGCGCACGCCCGGTTCCGCAGTGGCTCGCCGATTCGCACACCGGCGATCGGCTCAAGCAACGCCTGGTCTTGAGTCAGGAAATCCGCGACTACGCCGTGCACGAACTCGGCCTGCCCGACAACGCGAGTTATCGGCGCTATGCCGACTTGCAGCGGGGCGCGGCGGTGTGGAACGTGGTGGCCGCGCCAGAGCTGAGCCTGACGCTGCAAACCTGGTGCTTTCCCGTGGTGGGCTGTGTCAGTTACCGCGGCTACTTCGACCGCGCCAGCGCCGACGCATACGCGGCGCAAGTGCGCGCCACCGGGCTCGAGGTCGGCGTGTACGGCGTGCCGGCGTATTCGACGCTGGGCAAGTTGCCCTTCGACGCGCTTGCCGACCCATTGCTGAATACGTTCATCGACTACCCCGAAGGCGAACTGGCTCGACTCGTCTTTCACGAGCTCGCGCACCAGGTCGCGTATGCCGCCGACGACACGGTGTTCAATGAGTCGTTTGCGGTTGCGGTGGAGCGCATCGGCGGAGCGCGTTGGCTGGCTGAACCTATCCGCAGCGCGGCCCGCGACGAGTACCAAAAGCTCGACGAGCGCCGCAACCAGTTCCGCGCCTTGACCGCGGCGTATCGCGATCGCTTGCATGCGATCTACGAGTCAGCACGCGCAGACGCCGAGAAGCGCAGCGCCAAGGCGACGCTGATGGCGCAGTTGCGCGCTGACCATGAACGTCTCAAGCGCGATCGCTGGGCGGGTTACGCCGGCTACGACAATTGGTTTGCCGGAGCGAACAATGCTTCGTTCGGCGTTCTTGCGGCGTACAGCGAACTCGTTCCTTCCTTCGAGCAGTTGTTCGAGCGCCAGGGGCGCGACTTCCCGCGTTTTTACAGCGAGGTCCGGCGCCTTGCCGCGCTGCCCGTGCAGGCACGCCGCGCTGCGTTGACCGCACCACCAGGAGACTGAGCCATGGCCGATATCCGCATTCACCGCGATCACAAGCTGGGTTTGTCCAAGGCGCGCGAGATCGCCTGGGCCTGGGCCGAAGACGTCGAGAAGCGCTTTGACATGGAATGCACCGTCCTCGAAGGCGATACGAGCGACACGGTGGAGTTCACCCGCGCCGGCGTGACCGGCAGCTTGATCGTCGCCGCCGATCACTTTGACCTGCACGCCAAACTCGGCTTCCTGGTCGGCGCCTTCAGCAAGACGATCGAGGCAGAAATCCAGGCCAATCTCGATTCGCTGCTCGCCAAGGGGGCCAAGGCCGCGGCCAAGAAAGGTACCGGCAAATCGAGCAAGAAGTAGCGTGACTCGAGCCGGTATCGCTGCGAGCTGACCGGATGCACGCGCGCCAGACGGCTTGGATGTTGTCGATCGCCCTGTCGGGGTGCGCGCCGACCTACGACTGGCGCGAGGTGCGGCCCGACGGCGCCGCGCTGACAGCGCTGTTCCCTTGCCGCCCGCAACATCTCTCGCGCAACACAGAGTTGGCAGGATTGCGCCTGCCGATGCAAGTGCACGTGTGCGACACGCCCAAGGAAACTTTTGCCGTCGGATTCCTCGACGTGGAACATCCCGCCCAAGTGGCGGCCGCATTGGCTTCGTTGCGCGCTGCGGTGCAGGTGAATTTTTCCGCCACGCAGATCCAGGTCGCGCCTCTGCGCGTACCCGGCATGACGCCCAATCCGAATGCCGTGCTCGTGTCGATGCACGGCGTGTCCGCGCGCGGCTTGCCGGTGCGTGTCTCCGCGGCCTTTTTTGCCAGAGGCTTGCGGGTTTATCAAGCCACCGCATTCGGCGGCGAGGTCGACCCCGAGGTGCTGCACACATTCGTCGCGGGCTTGAGGCTGCAATGACCGTGGCCGTCGCCAGCGGGTCGGCGCCATACCTGACGCGACGCGTTGCGATTGCGGTATTCCTGAGCTTTGCCTTGGCCTATTTTTTCTCGGCCCTGGTTCGCGGCGTGACGGCCACGCTGGCACCCCTGTTCAGCGAGGAGCTGGGCCTCAGTTCGGGCGACCTCGGCCTGCTGGCGGGGGCCTACTTCCTTGGCTTTGCCGCAATGCAGCTTCCCATGGGCAGCGCGCTGGACCGATTCGGGCCGCGCCGCGTCTTGCTGGGACTCTTGGCGCTGGCGGTCGCGGGGTGCATCGCGTTCGCGCAGGCGCGCAGCTTTGCCGAGTTGGCAGCCGCGCGCGGCTTGATCGGGGTTGGCGTTTCCGCCTGTTTGATGGCGCCGATGACAAGTTTTCGAAACGGTTTGCGTCCCGAGTCGCACATTCGGGCGACGTCATGGATGTTGATGACGGGGAGCCTGGGCATGGTGGCTTCCACTTTGCCTGTTCAGTGGGTGTTGCCGCATCTGGGCTGGCGAGGTCTGTTCGGGTGCGTGGCCGGGGCGCTTGCCCTGGCGATGCTGGTGATTCGCACCGTGGTTCCGCGGGACTCACGACCAGAGCACAACCCTGGCGAAGTGTCCAGCGGCTACGCCGCAGTATTTCGGCACCGTACCTTCTTGCGGTTTGCGCCGATCGGCTTCTTTCACTACGGCGGACTGATTGCGATCCAGTCGCTTTGGGCCGGGCCTTGGCTGGTGCAAGTTTGCGGCTGGACGGCTCAGGCGTCCGCACTGGGCCTTTTCGCCATCAACACGAGCATGTTGTTCTGCTTCATGGGCTGGGGTGGCGTCGTTCCACGCTTGTATCGACAGGGCTGGACGGCCCATCGGCTGGTTGCGCTGGGCCTGCCCGTCAGCGTCGGGGTGTTGTGGGCGGCCATCGCGCTCGGTACGGATGGGAAGGCCTGGGTCTGGGTGCTGTTTTGTGCGTCGAGCACTGTCGCGTCGTTGTCGCAACCGGCAGTCGGTCAGGCGTTCCCGTCGGGCTTGGCGGGGCGCGCGGTGTCAGCGTACAACCTCGTGATGTTCGCCGGAGTATTCAGTGTTCAGTGGGGGATCGGATTGTGCGTCGATCTCTTGCTCGCGCGAGGCTGGCCGATCACCGCCTCCTACCAGGGAGCATTCGCGCTCTTCGCACTGAGCTGCACATTGGCCTACGTCTGGTTTCGCGCTTTCGACGACGGTGTGCGCGTGACGGGGCTGCGGCACCCGCCATGAAGTGTCGATAATCCGTCAATGGTGCGTCACGAAGCAAAGGCTCGACTGAACCCGCAAGGGGAAGGTAGTGCTGCTGCATGCTGCGCCAGTCCAACGGGTGAGAGTCCCGTCCCGGT
>JBEBHW010000141.1:0-7975 GCA_040081145.1 Burkholderiaceae bacterium | reverse complement strand
GCAACGCCACAATGCCGATGCGTGGCTGCACGCGCGCATCGCTGGCCTCCGCGAGAACGAAGGATGTCAATGCAAGTGGCTTGACTTGGATGAGTCGCGCAAGAACAAACCGTGGATTGGCCCACGAAGTACTGCGGAAGCAGCCACTGCCTACGCGATTGCGTATGGCCCCTTGCACGCGTTGATCGCCGCGGCCGGATTGTCCAAGCTGCCGGGTGCACCCCCGCTCATCCAGGCGCTCGGCGAGCGCGCCAGAGCGATGCTGATCGATGCCGCTTACTTGCAGGGTGCCGTACGGGCGGAAGTAGTGCTGGCTGAGCGGTGCAACCAGCGCCCAAGCGACAACGTGGTGCGTGACACCTACATCGCCGCGGACAAGTTGGCTGGGGAGGATTCCGGTCGGCCGCTGCGCCATCGCATCGAGAGCGCGCTGCTGCGCTGGTACTCGCCAATCTCGCTGCGACGACTACACGTCGGCGCTATGCTGTGGAATCTGTTTGGAGGCGCGGGATACGGGCAAGCACATGCAGGCCGATGGAAGTCCAGTCTGGATACGGCGGCACTCATTACAGTCAGCCCGGGCCAGCAGACGGAATTGGCGCGGCGGTTCGATGGATACGAACACGCGACTTTGAGCCCTTGCGGGCTATGGCTGGCGACGACTGGGTCGGAGGGGACCGTCGTGTGGGACTTGGCAAGTGGCGCACACCGCGCCATTCAAGTCGTGTTCATGCCGCGGAATCTCGGGGAGTGCGTGTGCTGTGCAGCAGTGGACGGTGAACTCTACATTGCTGGATCCGATGGTGCGTTGATCACAGTTGTGGTCGTCAATACATCAACGAGTGTCGCGGGTCACATCCAGTACGCGGGACACGTCGATTCCGTGAGTTCCATCTCCATGCACGTTGGTAGCGGCCACATCGTGGTTGCATCCGGCTCCGACGACCGCACTGTGGGCGTATTGAGCCTGACGCAGGATCAGGTGCGTGCACATTGCAGGACGCGGGCAGGGGAAAACGAAGCCGCGAAACCCCTGCTCGGTTACGTTGCCCTCTATGCAGCACACGAAGACGTCGTAACGTCCGTATGCCTGTGTGTCTGCAATGAACGGATTGTTGTGGCTAGCGCGTCCGGCGACACGGTCGGCCTGATGTGTGTGACGCATGATCAGGCGCGGGAGAATGGTCGAAGACAGGGCAGGGAGGGCGGCGAGCCTGAGCCTAGTCTCCCGGTCTGCTACGCAGGGCACAGAAAGGGCTGCCACGTGTGGTCCGTATCGTTGCAGGCACGCCACGAGAATGTTGTAGTTGCAAGCGCGTGCGACGACAACTCCGTCGGAGTGCTGACCATTACCTGCGACTTGGTATGTGAACATGCTCGCGTGAAGGGGGGTGGAGCGCCCCTCCGGGGCTATCTAGCCCGATATGCAGGGCACGCCGATCGCATTTGGTCTACAGCCGTGCAATGCCGCGGCGAAGGCGTAGTCGTGGCAAGTGGCTCTGAGGACACGACTGTCGGCATTCTGACCCTGACGCATGCCGAGATACTCGAACATGCGCGAGCGCAGAGCGTGGAGAACTCTGCACCGCAGACAGGCCTCCTTGTCCGCTACTCCGGGCCTCCCGCGAGGCCAGTACTGTCGGTATCTCTGCTTACCTGCGACGACAGCATCATCGTGGCCAGTGCGTCTGGCGACACGGACTGCGTGCTGAGCTTGACCAATGAGCAGATACGCGAACACGCAGAGTTTCAATACAGAAGAGACTGTCAGCCTGTGAAGGGCCACGTGACGGGCGTCGTTCGACACCACGGCAGGGTCAGGTCGATTTCACTGCGGCACAGAGACCAGTACATCACTATGCTCAGTGTGTCCTATTGGAGTGTCGAACTTCTGAGCTTGACGTACTCGCAACTACGCAAGACCGCTCGGACACAAAGCGCGGCAGGCGAACGACCAAACCGCACCGGTCTGGCCCGCTACAAGGGCAATAACTTCACTCCACGCTCGGTGTTGCTGCGGACATCCAGCCAAAGTGTTGTGGCGGCGAGTCCAGCCATCGATGGAACCATAGGGCTACTCAGTGTGACGCATCCGCAAGTACGTGAGCACACTCAGTGGCTAAGCCCGAAGGGCTCGCGGCCCCGACGGGGCCACATGGCCTGCTACGCCGCAAACGTTTACAACGGCGACATGTGGTCGAGTGAATGGCCTCTGTCACTATGCGCGTGTGATGAGCGAATTGCGGTGGCCGGAGGCCAAGGCGCGGTCGTTTTTGCCTTAGCCTTGACGCACGCTCAAGTGCGCGAACACGCTCAGGCGCAAGGCACGGCACGCGTTCGGCCGTTCCGCGGATTCCAGCAATGCTATGCCGGGCACCTTGACCTCGTGCAGTCAGTATCCGTGCAAACCTTCGGCGAACGGCTCGTTGTGGCCACTGGATCTGATGACGGCACGATCGGCGTGCTTAGCCTGACCTTCGCAGACGTGCACCAACAAGCGCGACAGCAGGCCGACCAAGTACCTTTGCTTGGCAATCTCGCGCGCTATTCAGGGCATTACGGTGACCAGGGCTACATGTGCGTGCTGAGTCGCGACGAGCGGATCGCAATCGCATTTGCATCTTTTTATGATCGCACGGCCATTGACGTGCTGAGTCTCACGCGCGAACAAGTGCATCGGCATGCACGGTTCCAACCCAAAAGAAACTCCGAACCCCAGCGCGATCACCTAGCCCGGTATGCCAGACAACGCGGAGGACTGGTCTCGATAGCTTTGCAAGCCAACAATGAGGGTATTTTGTTGGCCAGCGGGGACGTGGAGGGCAGTGTCGAATTGCTCAAACTCACGCACGCGCAGGTGATTGCACACGTTCAGGCGCAAGGCAATGTGATCCCCCCGTTGCTGGAGGTGCCCGCCGAGATAGGCGATTTCGCGGCCGACCCAGAATTACAAAGAGAGCCTTTGCCAACTGCACGCTATCACCCAGTTCGTGAAGCGGCGCCTCAAATCCTCAATGACGTTCGATGGCGAGACAACGGTACCAAGTCGACAGCGCACGGCAATACATGCCATTGGCTCGGTGTCTCCAATGAGGTCGTCGCAGCGGCCAAGGGAATTGCGGTCGACGCCGTGGTGAAAGTTGAGTACGAACATGTTTGCCCCTTTTACATTGAGGGCTTTGTTGCTTGCGACGTAGCTCCATTAGGTCCCGATCAATTTGTGGTTGGTGGCACGTGTGACGACAACGTGGCATTGATGTTGGTTGAACTGGTCAGGCCAACCTAGTGTCCTGTCCCGCTACTAACAGGTAAAAGTAATGCATGCCTCTGCGGTATCTTTTGGCCGGAAGTGCCGAGATGAGCAGCGGCAGGCCGAACGCGGAGTTGATGGTGACCGACGACGAGCGGACGCAGCTCGTGTCGTTTGCGCGCAGCCGGTCGCTGCCAGCCGCGCCCTGGGTCGCCACGCAGCATCGATGACGAGTGCGTGGAAAACCTGATCACGACGGCGCTGTATACCAAGCCGGCCAATGGCTCGGCCCACTGGAGCGTGCGCTCGGTGGCCGCCGAGACCGGTATCTCCAAGAGCAGCGTCCAGCGCTACTTCCCCTCACCACTACACGGCGCGTTGCGTTGGGGTAGCCCTGCCTGGAGTAGTAGATCTCCAGCCTACCGATCTGGTCGCACAAGATCTTCGTGCCGGCCCGGTCCACCGGCTGCGAGTAGCGGCGCTTGAAGCGCAGATTGCGCTTGGCGCGGATCACGAAGAAGCGGCCCGCGGCGTGCAGCGCGTGCAGCCAATCGAAGTCCGTGTAGCCGCGGTCGAGCAGGTAGAAGGCGCCTGGCTCGGGAGTGAGCAAATCCAGCACATTGACCTCGTGGGTCTTGCCGTCGCTGATGTGAATGAAGTTCGGGAGCGAACCGCGTACGTCCAGCAGGGTATGCAACTTGATCGCGGCCTTGGCCGAGCGGAGTGGCGCCCACGGGTAGACCGACAAGCACAGGTCGATCGTCGTGGCATCGAAGGCGTAGACAGCCTGCTTGAGCTCCACGCCGATCGGCTTGTTGGCGTACAGTGGCCGGGCAATGCCGATCAGGCGTTGCGCCAGATCGGCATAGATCTGCCACGGCCGGACAGCGTTGGCATTGGCCAGCGTGTTGCGTGCCACCGGCGAGCGAAATCCCAGGTGGTAGAGCCAATGCGCCTGCGTCGCAGGACAGGCCTCGATGTCGCGCAGCGACTCGCGAAACGTCAACTGCGCGAAGGCCATGGCGCGCGGGGCGGGCGACACGGCGAAAGCACGCTGGCGTCGCTGGCTGTGCCCGCGCACCCAGCGGCTGAGTTGGTTGGCGTTGATGCCGCACACGCGCGCTAGGCGCGATACCGATGCGCCGGACCTGCCACACGCAGCCACCAACTCGGCCTTGGCTGCTTCGTCGTACACAGCGCGGCCGTCGCACTTGCGCCCAACGACAAGTCGGCGGGCCTGTTCTTGCATTGCGTCTGAAATCACGTTCCACGTTCACCTAAGGAAGGTCTGCAAAAGTCCCGAGCAAGTATGAGTGCCCGAGGTTGAAGTGGCGGTGAGAATCTGACCCATGCAGCAATCCGACTTGGGCCTGAACCTGACGACGAAGCGAACGCGCAAGCGGGAGTTTCTTGCCGAGATGAATCGCGTGGTGCCGTGGGGCACGTTGGTGGAGCTGATCCTGCCCTTCGCGCCCGAGGGCAGACGAGGCCGCCCACCGTTCCCGCTGGAGACGATGCTGCGCGTTCACTTCATGCAGCAGTGGTTCACGCTGAGTGACCCGGCGATGGAAGAAGCGCTGCACGACATGCCGCTGTTTCGCGAGTTCGCCAATCTGAGTTGCAACACCCGGCTGCCCGACGAGACCACCATCCTGCGGTTTCGCCACCTTCTGGAAAAGCACAAGCTGGCCGCACAGATCTTGGAGGTGGTCAACGAGTTGCTGCGCGACAAAGGCCTGATGCTTCGCGCCGGCACGGTGGTGGACGCCACGCTGATCGCAGCGCCCAGCTCGACCAAGAACGCCAGCGGGGAGCGAGACCCCGAGATGCATCAGTCCAAGAAGGGCAACCAGTGGTACTTCGGCATGAAGGCCCACATCGGCGCGGACGCCGAGTCGGGGCTGGTGCACACGGTGCGCGGCACCGCGGGCAACGTCAACGACGTGGTCGAAGGCAACGCGCTGCTGCACGGTGAAGAGACTGACGTGTTTGCCGATGCCGGATATCAAGGCGTGCACAAACGCCCCGACGCGCAGGAGGGTGTGGCCTGGCACGTGGCGATGCGCCCGGGCAAGCGCGCCGCGCTGGACAAGACGAGCAAGCTGGGTCAGCTCATCGATCAAGTCGAGCGACTCAAGGCCAGCGTGCGGGCCAAGGTCGAGCACCCGTTTCGCGTGATCAAGCGCCAGTTCGGCCACGTCAAAGTGCGCTACCGCGGGCTCAAGAAGAACACCGCGCAACTCAACACCTTGTTCGCGCTGGCCAATCTGTGGATGGTGCGCAAAAAGCTCGTCGTACTGGATAGAAAAATCCGCCCGCAAACGGTGATTGCGGCTTGAAAAGAGTGGAAAGCGACCTCGCGGCGAGATCACTGCCAGAGATTTCGAATCCATTGCGCTGAGAAACACCGAATTCAGTGCATTCACCGATAGGCACTACTGGAGGTCAATTGCGCAGACCTTCCCTAACGGGGAACGTAGTCTTTCAGACCAGGGCGCATCGATTAAGGACGGAGTTCATTGCGCGCTTCTTCCTTCTTCAACTGGCTGTCCGTGTTTCGCCACCCGTGCTGGGTGATTGATGCGCCTTGCGACTGTCGCCCCCCTGGGTTGGCGTTCCGGCCAACTTCGAGGGACTCGGCGTGGCTGTTCCACGGCCACGGAGAAGAACACTGGAACGTCTTCACTATGCGCGTCGCGTTGGGCAAGCCGTTTAGGCAAGAGTGCCGTAGGCAACTCTCCTCCGTCTTCAGCCTTGTGCCAGACCAGCGTCGCGGCACCCTTTCGGCGGCAACGTCCTGCCGGCAAGTTTCAGGGTCGGCACAAGTACCGTCGCGCGACTGAAAGTGACGCCGTCGCGACGCAAGAGGGTCAACTCGGCCGCGTGACCGGCGACAAACACGTTCATGCGTTCATGGAGCTGCTGGGCATCTGCGAGCGGGCAGCCGTTGAAGCCCGTCACCACATCGCCTACTCGCAACCCGGCATCGCGCGCCGGAGACTGGCCCGCCATCTCGTCGAAGCCGACGACGATGAGTCGGCTGATCGGGTCACCCGGCACCGCCCCTTGACACATCTGCGCGAAAAGGCCGAAGAACGCGCGCGGCGTACCTGCAGGGCGGCTTGAGTTCACCGGTGGCATGCAGGTGGTGGTCGTGGTCTCGTAGGCGATCCTGATCTGGCGCTGCGGCCGAGTGGTGCGCGCAGGTGCCACTCCCCCACCGTTGAGGGCCGAAGCGGCCAGCTCGGAAGGCTTCGGCGCCAACGCGCAGCCGGAATTCATGATGAGCGCGACCAAGGCGCTGTTCAGGGCCACCATGCGCATGGGCGTTGCCATCATGAGTAGGCATACCGAACCGGCTGCCCTTTCTGGCGGGGCACGAACAGCGCGGCCTGCAGATCAGGGTTGCCGCGCGGCTGCCGTGCGCGGGAGTAGGCCCGCACGCCCGCCAACGCGTACCGGGACTCGATTTGCTCCACGGGCATCTGCCACTGGACTGCGGCCGACTGCTTGAGGTGCGCCGCCAACTTCTCGTTCAAGTCACGCTGCATGCCGCTCACGGCAACGGCCAAGGGGTCGCCTGCGCTGACGGTGTCGCCCAGGTCAAGGGCAATCTGGTTGTCCAGCAAAGCACCCTGGCCGGCGCGTTCGACGGCAAGGCAGCCTCGCACGAGGCCAAGCCTCGTTCCGGCACCGTCGATGTCTTCCGACATCGCGCGCGTCGAGGGCGTCGTCGTCCCGATGTCGGCCGCGATTGACTGCAGCAGGTGAAGGTTCTGCGACACGAACACCTGCCCGGCGACCTCGCTGTGGTTTATCAACGCCTGCAACACCGCCAGGCGCTCTTGCCTCAAGGCCGCGTTGTGCTGCTGTGCGAGTTGCGCCTGGGCAAGCTGAAGGTTGGCGAGGCCGAGCTGAAGCTCCTTTTGATGGCGCTGCGCCTCGCGCTCGAGCTGCCAGCGAATGCCGAGCAGGCTCAGCGCCCCGGCCAGGACAGTGGGCAGCACGATGGCCAACACGGGCGCCATCGCGTTGGCGGTGGGTAGGCAGGCCATTCCGGCAGCGCCGGCAAGGACGGTCCGCCGCTTGAGTGGACACACATTGCTGTAAGGGTGATTCATCTCTGGAATCCGATTCAATTTCAGTTGTAGGTGTCGCCCTGGCGCAGCGCGTTGATGGCGCCGCGCCAGGGCATGTGCATGGCGGGTCTCGACGTGAGTGCCTTCAACGCTTGGCCGGTGGCTTGCCCATGTCCTTGTTGCGCTTGCCGTAGTCGTCGACCTTGTGCTTGAGGTGATGCAGGGTGCGCGGTATCAACGTGGACTTGCCAGTGGCGTGGCTGTAGCCCTTGGCGGCTTCGAAGCCGCGCGTGTGTGCCAGCTCATGCCCAGGGGGCACCCGCACGCTGGTCCGGTCTCCCCGGCGCATATGGTTGCGCTCCTGCGTCAGCCACCCGCGGATGCGCGAGGCAGTCTTGGGGTCCGCAGCGATCTCCCCCAGCCGCTGCGTGCGGCCCGCGCGCCCAGCGCTTACGGCGGCCGAGCGGGCTAGCAGGCCGGCGCCGACCAGGCCGACGTCCGGGCCGGGCGAGACCGGCGTGTTCGCCAGGTCGATGGCGATCAGCCCGACGCCCGCGGCCTTGCCGGCCATCGACTTCATGGTGGCACTGCGCGCCTCGGCCGCGCGCATCTGCTCCAGGGTAGCCAACGGCGGTGTGCTGTTGGC
>JBEBHW010000831.1:0-1709 GCA_040081145.1 Burkholderiaceae bacterium | reverse complement strand
ACCCGGATCAGTCACGCCTTTCTGTTCGATCTGCCGCGCTACCCGCACAAGCTGCTGGCGCTGGCCGATTGCGTCGTCAACATCACGCCGCACGTGCCGGCCAAGCGCGACATTCTGACTAACGCAATTGGCCTGCTGCGGCGGCTCGGTGTGGCCCATCCCAAGGTCGGGATCGTCGCCGCAGTCGAGACGCCGAACGCCGCGATACCGGCGACGATTGACGCGGCAGCCTTGGTTGAGTACTCCAAGCAGGGCGGCTGGCCCGGAGCGATCGTGGAGGGGCCGTTCGGTTTTGACAACGCCATTTCCGCGAGCGCCGCGCGCGCGAAGAACATCGGCGGATCCGTTCCCGGCGACGCCGATCTTCTGCTCATGCCCGACCTGAACGCAGGCAACATGCTCTACAAGAGCTTTGTCTACATCGGCGGCGGCGATTGCGCGGGCCTCGTGCTGGGAGCCAAGGTACCCATCGTGCTCACGTCGCGCGCGGACTCGGCACTTTCTCGCGTCGCGTCGGTCGCCTTGGCGGTGCTTGCGGCTGATGGTGATTTTCTCGGCGCGAATTGATTCAGCCACTGCAGCGCTGCCCTTCTCGCTGATTCATCCCATGACCACACCCACCCTCGAATCCTTCATTGCCGAAGCTGCCGCGCAAACCCGCAGCCTTGTCGAGCCCGCCGACTGCGTTCTGGCATTGGCGCCCTTGATGCTGGACGTGATCGACAAGGCGCAATCGTTTCTGGAGCCAGCGCACTTTCGAAGTAGCCCAGGCGGCTACACGCGCAACCTGATCTACGACGCGCCAGATGCCAGCCTGTCGCTCTACGCGCTCGTCTGGCTGCCGGGCCAGTGGACGCCGATTCATGACCACGGCAGCTGGGGCGTCGTGGGCGTGCTCGAAGGCGTGCTCGAAGAGCGAAGCTACGTGCGGCTTTCGCCGGACCGCGACAGCGACGATCACATCGATCTGCAGCGCGGTGGCATCGTATTGCTCGGGCGCGGCGCGGTCACGAGTTTCGTGCCCAACCCGGACCACATCCACATCACCGGCGTTCCGCCGCAGCGAAGCCGGGCGGTCAGCCTGCACCTCTACGGCCGCACGATGAGCAGCTTCAATACCTATGACCTCGCAACGTGCACACGCAGGCGCATCAACGTCGCCCACAACGAAAGTTGAAGGGGGTTTGGCGGATCGTGTACCCTGCGCCCTCACTCCAGGAGTTCAAATGGCCATCAAGGCACAAAAGAATCGCGCCACGCTGCATCGGCTTCGCGACAACGTCCACCGCGCCAAGCGCGACGTGAAACTCGCCGTTCCCGGCGCTGCCGAGCGACTGAAGGCGCACACCGCGCGCCGCATGGCCTACGCCGAGACGCGCAAGACGTAACGCAAGCACAGTGCCTCGCCAGCCGCCCTGACTCGCGGCCTATTGCTTGTTTTGCGTCTGACCTCTGGACTGGTTGCCGGCCGGCTCAGTCGGCCTTGATGTTGTTGTCCTTGGCAACCTTCGCCCTCTGGTCGATCTGCGGCTCGATGTAGCTGCGCGCAGCCTCGCCGCGCCTCTCCCAAGCCGGCCGAAGCCTCAATCGACCAGCGCCTGCGACACCAAGTCTTTCATCATGCGCCGGTACGACGCGCGCAGCGGGCTCGGCGCCTGCGTCATGTAGACGGCGCAGATCTGCTCCTTCGGTTCGGCCCAGAAGTAGGT
>JBEBHW010000140.1:0-8000 GCA_040081145.1 Burkholderiaceae bacterium | reverse complement strand
GCCAAGCAGCAGGCCGGCGAGAAAGAGCACGCATGCCGCAAGCGCGGTGACTCGTGCGCTTTCCGGCGCGATATCAAATTCCTCAAGCCACCCCGGTATGATCGCGAACCCGACCAGGAGGAGCGCTGCAATCAATATGACCTTCGACGAGTTGATCATTGCACGGGCAGCCCCCCTGCAGCTCGCGTCAGGCGGCGCGCAATCAGCAGCGTGCCCAGCGGAAACGCGATGTACCCGGCGCCCACCGAGAGCGCGACGCCATAGACGCCGAAGGCTTGATAGAGTGCAATACAGCCAGCGAGGTTGACGAGGAAAAGCGTGCCGCGCAGCGCACTCATCCAACCCGGGTAGCCGAGTTGCGAAAGTAGCATGTCCAGTGGTAGCGCACCCGCGGCAAGAATCAGGCAGATCAGAACGATGGCAAACACGGCGAGTGCCTGTTCCTGCTCCACAGGCGGCAGGCTCCAATGCGCGATGAGCCAGTAGGCAAGAGCCGCAACCACGAAGGCAGGCACCAAGAAGGCATAGCCGAAACGCATCAACCCCGGCATCGCACGCCACAGGCTGGTCGAATCGCCACTCATTCGCACGAGTCGGGCGCTGACGGCATTGCGGATCACCGAGGGTAGTTGCGCCAGCCCTTCGGCATACATCGAGGCGAAACTGTAGATCCCCACCGCATGGTCGGAACCGAGCACCCCCAGCACCAGAACATCGACTCGTGAGTTGGCCTCCGCGATCAGCCCACCCGGGAATACACGTCGTGCGAAGCTCCACACCGCCGGCAATTCGTTGCGCCACGCCGCGTGCCAGCCAGCACGCCGTGCCATTGGCAGTACCAGGGCCAGCGAGGCGACGAGCACCAGGAGTTCGGCCAGCGGCACGAGCAGGAAGACCCAGTCGCCGGGGATCGCAAAACGCCACATCCACAGCACACCCAGGAGCACGACGAGCGGCCGCAACCCCTGCAGGAAGGCAAACGCCCCATGCCGCTCGGTGGCATTCAGTGCGCCGAGCATCACCTTGTTAATGCCGCTGAAGGCGAGTGCGAGCGTCAGCGGTGCCAAACCGAGCGCGACCAGTGGACTGTCGAACATTGACGTGAGCAGGGGCGCGCCGGCCAGTGTCGCCCCGACCACTGCCAGCGACAGCGCCGCCGCGATAACAATCGCGGCGGCCACGGTGGCCCACTGGCGTTGAACGTCTTCGGGGTACAGCGGCAGCATACGGATCGTTGCCAGATGACTGCCGCCGCTGGCGACCTGCGCGCCGACGATATAGATCGAAAGAATCTGGTTGAACGCACCCAGCAGGTCGGCGCCGTAGGCGCGGCTGAGCACGATGTTCGTCGCGACCCCCGACACACCCAGCACCGCGAAGCTGGTGAAATTTGCGGCAACCGCGGCGCGCGTGTGCATGTTGTGGCGGTCGTTGAGGCTCAGTACAGGCGCGGCAGGCGGTAGATCGCCGACAGCAGTTCGGAGAACGGCACGCCGATGAGGCCGCAATAGGCCTGGATCGACTCGAAGCGCGGCGTCGATTCGCGCTCGATCAGTACGAGCGCCTCGTCGCGCGAGATGACGCCTTCGCGGATCTGGTTGCTGCGGAAGGTCTCCTGCTCGCTGAAACCGCAGACGGTGCGGTAGATGTAGTTGTAGAGTGCTGCCGTGCCGTCGCCGATTCGCCATGTCGAGCTGGAATCCGGCGCCGTCTCCCACCCGTACTCGCCAATTAGCGTGCGGTCGATCTCGGCCTCGTTCCACGGGACGTAGTCGAACAGATGGACGAATGTCGCTTCGTTGTCAAGCCCGTAGTAGGACCAGAAGGCGCCCAGCGTGTCGGGCAGCGAGCGGTTCAGATAGCGTGGGTTGGAGAGGAACTGCCCAAGGTAGTAGCGCACGAGTGCGAGCTTGCGCCGGAAGTTGAGGTAGTTCGGACGGTCTTGGTCAGTCACCGGCGAAATGCCACAGAAACCGATCTTGAAGTCGGTCTTCTCGAAGTGGTTGGTCGCGAACACCATCATCTTGATGCCGGTCTTCTGCATCGTGCGGTGACCGTGGTAGAAGAACTGCTTGTCGCCGGCCATGAAGAGCGGAATCATGCCCAACGCCGGCATGTGCATCCAGGCCCTCACGTTGGCGCCGATGTTGCGGCGTTTCGAGATGATGTCGGCCGAGATCCATATATGCTCGACACCGAGCTGCCCGCACATGCGGGCCTGATTGCGCCGTGCGAGGTCGGTCACCATTCCCCAATCGTAGGTGTAGGCGATCGGGTTCATGGCGTACTTGCGTTTGAGCAGATGCAGCGCGTAGCTGCTGTCGCGCCCGCCGGAGAACGCAATCACGCAGTCCGGGCTGCCGTCGCGGGAGCGGTGTTTGGACAGGAATTCCTCCAGTCGAACCTCGCCCAGCAGTTGCTTTGCACGATAGTTGCGGCAGTAATTGCACAGACCCTTGTCGTCGAACCGGATGAAAGGCATGGTCTCGGGCAACACGCAGCGAGTGCAACGGCGCAGCGCGCGGCCACGCCGCGCGGTTTCGACGAGCGTGTCGAACAGCTCCAGGGGCGCTCGCTGCGCCGACGTGTTTAGGGTCGGGTGCGACGCCGGCTCGCTATACGCCACCGGCAGCGGCCGATCAACCTGCCCGCGAACGATGCTCAGAACGCACGCCACGGGCAGCTGGTCCACGCTCCCGGCTCGCCCGAGTAGCCGCGCATGTGCCTTGAGCACCGAGTTGACTATGAAGCGCTCGGACGCGAACACGGTGACGCCGCTGTGCGTGTCGGACGCGTAGTACAGAGAACCGGTGTTCGTTCCCAGTACAAGGTCGCCGGCGGTGGCATCGACAAGCGCGACCGAAAACTCGCCTCGCAGTTGAGACAGCGCCCCACAGGCCGCCGGGAGCAGGCCCTGCCCGGACTGCATCGCTGCGGCAACCAGCGCCGGGATGATCTCGGAATCGACTTCGGTGTGTGGCCGGCGCGAGCCGAGGGTGCCCCACAATGCGCCGGCATTGACGACGATGCCGTTGTGCAGGCAGTACACGCCCTCGTAGCCCACGGGCTGGTTATTGCTCTCCACGCCTTGCTAACCGTGCGTGGCGAGCCGGGCATGGCCAATGAGAAGCCCACCGCCTTCAAGTGCATGGGAGTTCGTCCTGACGCGAGCCTGAAGTTCGGCATATGCCTGACTGGCGACCAGCCGTTCGAAGGGATCTGGCGACCGGTGGACGTAGCTTTGGCCGGCGAGCGCGGCCAGCAGCCCTGAACCGTCAACCCCGCGCGACTGCGACGCGATACCCAGGGCAGAGAAAAGGTCGAAGACGTCCTTGGGGGCAACCAACGCTCGCTCTGAAATGACGACACCGAAGATTCCGCACATGTCTCAGTTTTCCTTGGCCAAGCGGGTAGGCCAAACCGCCCAACTGAAGCTGATCCGTTCAATACGTACCCCAGCACTCGCCTGGACACGCAAAACGCCACGCGCCTGGTCATACAGCTGTTGAACGCACATCACGCGCCGACCTCGTGTGCTGGATGCCGCGACGTAGCGCGCGTTGCTGCGCACGAAGCCGAGCAAGACTCCTGGTCCGGCACGCTCCGGCGCAGGGGGCACGGTTGTCAGGTCCACGAGTCCCGTTCCGCTGGCTTCGACGCATAGGAGGCCGGATTCCGCGGCGATCCCACCGGCCTGTTGCGTCTCCGCGATTCTGGCCCATTCCACGTCGAGTCGCAAATTCGCCGATGGGTGCGGTACCACGTCCACCGATGGACCCAGGATTGGCCTCGCACTTCCAGGCTCGACAAGCTCATAGATCGAGAAGCCACCTTCGCTCCAGATCAAGCGCGACAGTGAAGGGTCCGCGAGCAATTGCCCGACGGCGGTGTTGTAGATCTCGGGCATCGCATGGCTTGGGGTCACGATTACCGAGATGCTGAGGGCGCGCAAGCGCGCGACGGCGCGCACGGACGAGGTTTCACGATAGACCTCCGTGAAGCGGTGGTCGAGGAAGCTGCGAAAGCAGCCATGGCCATACAGGGCGTAGTCCGACTGCTGGAACAGCAGGGCACAACGGCCGCTGGCCGTCAGGCGGTCGACTTCGCGAACCGCATCCGCTTCAGGCCGCGCATGGATGAAATAGGCTTGCCTGCGGTCGAGGTCACTGGTGAGCAGGCCCGGGTAGCGCTCGGCCATGTAGACCAGCGGAACCAGCGAACACAGGACCAATCCTGCGCAGATGAACCTTCGCAAAGAACCGGTATCGGCAATCTGAAACACCAGCCAAGCAGTGACCAACGCCAGCAGAGGTTGCACGGTCAGCATGTAGCGCGAGTTCTTGATCGCCTCGACGCTGCCGGTCAAAGTAAGTACCGCGGCCAAGACGTAGAAGGTGGCGATGACGCCCGTGGCCAGCATCACCATCGGCAGCATGTCCTGTGCATCTACTCCGACACGAACCGCCACTTCGCGCCGACGCCGCATGAGCATGGCCGCCGCCAGCAGCAGCGGCACCCAGTAGGTGAAGCCGAAGTGCGGCACCTGACTGAAACCCTGGAGCCAGCCGCGGACCAATTTGTCGGCCGGGGTAACCAGGGTGCGGAACTCGCGAAAGTATTCGGCACGGCCGATCTCAGGTAGCAGCCAGATCGCCGGCCGGTCGCCGAGCACAACGCCGAACAGCGTGATGTTGCGCCACAAGTCAGGCGCCAGCACCAGTACCTGGGTCGCAACGATGGCCAGGCCCCAGCCGACGCGTGCCCGCAGCAGGCCCTCGCGCCGTAGCACTAGCACGGGCAGAAAGAACGCTGTCGAAAGAATGCCCAGCGAATGCACGAAGCCGCAGAGTCCGAACAACATGCCCAAGCGGGCTGCGGACGACCACGTGGGGCCCTGCCATAGCGCCAAGCAGGCGGCGAAGACTCCTACAAGTGCCGTAAGCCGCACGGCTTCGACATAGCCATTGATGACGCCGATCATGTAAACCGGCGTGGCCATCAGAGACAATACCGCCACCCACCGCATCGATTTCGGCAGAAGCACGGCAAGACCGCCGATGCACAGCACGACATGCAAGGCCGCTACCCATTTGAGGGCGAATCCAGCGTCAATCTGGGACGTTGTCATCAGCAGGGACATGAGCAACGGGAAGCCGGGTGGATGTGTCCAGGGTGCGTACAAGCCGCCCGACATTGCACTGTCCAGCACCGGGTAGACCGCCAGGGAACGATGCGCGTGGAGCAAGCGCGCCACTGCTGCGTATTCCAGCGGGTCGTTGCTGTACGGAGGTATGCGTAGCACGAGGTAAACGACCGCTGCCAGCACCAGGATCAGGACGGCCCAGAACAGTGGCACTTCCGACGGCCAGCGCCAGCGCCAGTGCCAGTGCCGACGGCGCAGCGCCGCGGGTTCGCTCCAAAGGCCAGCGGCGACAACTGTGAGCGCCGCCCCCACGAGCCAGCGCAGGCCAGCCGTCTCGGGCAGTCCTGGCAAGGCTCGCCAAGCCAAGCCGAGCACCCAGGCTGCCGCGCTGGGCGCCAAGCAGGCCGCTGCCACTGCGAGTTGGCGCTGCTGAGGGCCCACGGCGCGCAGCCCGCCAAGGGCGACGAACAAGACCGCCGCCCAGGCCGCAAACACCAGCGTCGTCAGCATCGCTCAGCTCGCGGATTTTCGCGGCGCGAAGGACGCTGCGCGGACGCGCGCCATAGCACGCCGGCTGCTGTCATCAGCTGCGGGGATTGGCAAGATCCTTGTTCGCCTCGAAGTCGAACCAGAATGCGAAGCCCAGCGAATTGAATCCAACCGAACCGGCAAAGACGGTCAGCAGAATCGAGATCTCCGGCATTGCCCCACGCAGTGCCCACAGCGTGACCGCGCGCGCGCCGAAGACGCCGGCGATCAGCAGCATGAATGCACCGAAGCCGTAGAAAAACAGCAGCGGATGGAATGTTCGGATGAAGTACTTTTCCTTGAGCCTCCAGAAGAACATGCGAACCAACAACCAGCTGATCGTGAACACGACCTTCGATATCCTGATACCCGACTTCTCGCCGACGTTGTAGACCGGCTCGATTGGCACATCGACGACGTGCATGTTCTCCACGTTGAGGCGCACCAGCAGATCGTTGGGTTGCCCGTAGCGCTTGTACATCCGGTCCCAGTCGATGGTAGTCAATGCCCGTCGGCCGATCGCGGTGTAGCCGGTCTGCGAATCAGCCACATGCCAGTAACCCGACGCGATCTTTGTCAGCAACGAGAGGATCGAGTTGCCGATGAAGCGCACGCGCGGGATCTTCTTGAACGCCTCGCCGGTGAACAGGCGGTTGCCCTTGGAGTAATCGAACCCGCCGTCGACGATCGGTTCGATGATTGGAACGAAATCAGCGGGTGCCATCTGGCCGTCGCCTGCCATCACCACTGCCACATCGATGTCGTTGTCGCGGCACCACTTGTAGCCCGCGGCGATCGCACCTCCCACACCCTGGTTCTGCGAAAGGTCGATCAAGTGAAGTCTGGGATGCGTTGCACACAGAGCGCGAACAACTTCCGACGTCCGATCCTTGCTTGCGTCGTTGACCACGATGATGTGGTCAGCGATCGCCGGCATGGTTTCGACCACGCGAGTGATCTGAGTTTCCTCGTTGTATGCGGGGACGACGACGGCGATTGTGCGTTGCTTGTACATGGCGTGGCTGAAGGTCGGATTGGGCGGCAGCGTTGCGCAATGCCGGGCAGTCTGTAGTCGAAGCAGTTCAGGCAACCCGAGCCGAGCGGGCTTTGGCCAGTGATTGTTAAGCTAAACGCAGCCGATCTCGGAAACGGGGTAACCGGGCATTATCCGACGAGCATGTTGCCCGTGCCGACACGCGTACCCGCATCTCACGTGCGCTGAATGCTCAGCGCAGAGGCCAGTGCCGTGACCACGCGGTCCTGGTCGCCTGCTGTGAGGTCGGGGCTCATTGGCAAGCTCAATACGCGCTCTCCGGCAATGCGACTCAACGGGTACTCAGTGGGATGGCCGTACCTCGCATAGGCTGGTTGCAGATGCAGCGGCTTCGGGTAGTGCACGGCACTGGGGATGCCCCGCGTGGCCAGGGCCGCTTGCACTGCGGTGCGGTTTTCTACCAGAACGCTGTACTGACCCCACACCGAGTCGCGGTCGCCGCGCAGAGTGAGAGTGGTGGCACCGTTCATCCCGGCCAGGAGCTGCTGGTAGCGGGCTCCGATTTCGGCCCGGCGCGTGAGCTCCCACTCGAAACGCTCAAGCTTTCCCAATACGATGGCACATTGCAGCGTGTCCATGCGACCGCCCACACCCACGCGAGTATGGTGGTAGCGGCTGCTTTGCCCGTGCACTCGGATTTCCCGGCAGGCTTGAGCAATGGCATCGTCGTTTGTGAAGATCGCGCCGCCGTCACCATAGCATCCGAGCGGCTTGCTCGGAAAGAAGCTCGTGCAACCGATGGTGCTGAGGTTGCAGCTTCTGCGGCCCTTGTACGTGGCGCCGAAGCTCTGGGCTGCGTCTTCGATCACGGGGACGGAGCCGTGGCGCGCAGCGACGGCATTGATTTCATCCATGTCAGCCACTTGTCCATAAAGGCTGACGGGCATGATCGCGCGGGTGCGAGGCGTGATGGCCGCTTCAATCCCAGCCGCATTGATGTTGCAGGTGTCAGGCTCGATGTCCACGAACACCGGCCTACCGCCGGCAAGCACGATCATCTCTGCGGTGGCGGCAAAGGTGAACGGGGTGGTGACAACCTCGTCGCCGGGTTTCAGGTCAAGGGCCATTAGGGAGATCAGCAGAGCCTCGGTGCCGCTGGCCACGGTGATGCAGTGCTTGGCGTCGGTGAAGGCGGCGAGCTTGCCTTCGAGTTCTTTGACTTCGGGTCCCATGATGAACTGGCCGTGGTCGAGCACGCGCTGGATGCGTGCGTTGATGCGGGGCTTGAGCGCCACGTACTGCGTCTTCAGGTCGGTGAATTGCATCGGAGGTGCA
>JBEBHW010000139.1:0-8005 GCA_040081145.1 Burkholderiaceae bacterium | reverse complement strand
TGAAGACCGGCCCGGCGACACGCGCATCGTCGCTTACATCGTTCCGCGCGGCGCCATGCCGGCGGCGGCCGAGCTGCGCGATCACGTGCGCGCGATGCTGCCGCAGTACATGGTGCCGCAACATTTTGTGCACATCGAGTCGGTGCCGTTGCTGCCCAACGGCAAGCTTGATCGCTCGAAATTGCCCAAGCCCAGCGAGGCGGTCGAAGAGGCGAAGAAGGCGGCTGCGCCGGGATCGTTCGAAACTGACTTGGAACGCGGCATTGCCGAGATCTGGCAGCGACTGCTCAACATCGACAGCGTCGGCAGCGCCGACAACTTCTTCGACCTGGGTGGTCACTCGCTGCTCGCGATGCGTGCGGTGAGCGAGATCGAACAAGCGCTGGGCGTGAACATCAGCCCGCGCCGGCTCATTTTCGAAAGCCTCGCGCAACTTGCGGCGACACCCAGTGAGCCCGCCACCGCGAAGGCGGCCGACAGCAAAACCGTAGCCGCCGCGCCCAAAGGACTGCTCGGTGGCTTGAAGCGTCTGTTTGGATCGAAGGCGCCCTAGGTTTGGGGCCTGCTCGCCGACGCCTCCGGGGGCACCGGTGCTTGTCGATTGGAGAACGGCTTGCCGTTGACCCTCAGCCCCTGCGTGGACAGCTTTTCTGCGTTGCCGATGCCTATGCCTTTGACGCGCCGGATCAGATCACCCCAGTCTTGAAACGCACCTTGAGCGCGTGCTTCCATAATGTTCGCGGCGAGCGACGTGCCCACGCCCTTGATGCGTTCGATCTCCGCGAGCGGCGCCGAGTTGACGTCGGCACTCGGTTGAGCGACCGCTGCGCACGCGGCGAGCGCGCCGGCGACAAGCCAACGCTTCACGCTGATCCCGCCAACCAATCGACGTAGCGCTTCACGCCACTCGCCACGTTGGCGAACTCGTGTGCGCAGCCGGTTGCGCGCAGGGCGCTCAGGTCGGCCTGCGTCATGCACTGGTACTTGCCGACGAGCGCAGCGGGGAATTCGACGTATTCGATCAGCCCGTTCGCGAGCAGCGCATCCAGGGGCAGGCCGGCTTCTCCGCGTTGGCTGCGCACTGAATTGATCGTCGCCAGGGCGATGTCGTTGAACGGCTGGGCGCGCCCGGTGCCGAGGTTGAACACGCCGATCTTGCTGGGGTTTTGCAGGAACCAGAGGTTCACTGCCACGACGTCGTCGACGAAGACGAAATCGCGCGCCTGCTCGCCTGCCGCGTAGCCGCCGTAGGCGCCGAACAGTTTCACCTTGCCGGTCTGAATGAACTGGTGATAGTGATGGAACGCCACCGACGCCATGCGCGCCTTGTGCTGCTCGCGCGGGCCGTAGACGTTGAAGTAGCGCAGGCCCACCACTTGCGCCGACGAGAACGGCAACATGCGGCGCACCACGTTGTCGAACAGCAGCTTGGAGTAGCCGTAGACGTTGAGCGGCTGCTCGAATTGGCGCTCTTCGCGAAACGTCGCGCTGCCGCCGTAGGTGGCCGCCGACGATGCATAGATGAGGCGCGTGCCCTGCGCCTGGCACGCATCGAGCAGGTTCTTCGAGCAGCGGTAGTTGGTCTCCAGCATGAACTTGCCGTCGTGCTCCATCGTGTCGGAGCACGCGCCCTGGTGCAGCACGGCCTCGACACGGCCAAACTCGCCGCGCGCGAAGCGTGCGTAGAAGTCATCCTTGTCGAAGTAGTCGGCGAGTTTCGCGCCGAGCAGGTTGCGGTACTTGGCGCCGTCGGTCAGGTCGTCGACGCCGATCACGTCGTCGATTCCCGCGGCGTTCAAGCCATGCACCAGGTTCGAGCCGATCATTCCGGCGGCGCCGGTGACGACAACTCTCATTCGAACAACTCCTCGTAGCTGACGGTGGCGGTGCCGAATTTGCCGACGACAATGCCGCCGGCGCGGTTTGCGATCGGCAAGGCGTCGCGCAAGCTCAGGCCGCACGCGAGCATCGCGGCGAGCGTGGCGATCACGGTGTCGCCGGCACCCGTGACGTCGAACACTTCGCGCGCCTGCGCCGGCACTTGCACGTGGCCGGCGGCGTCGAACAGCGACATGCCTTCTTCGGAGCGCGTCAGCAGCAGCGCGGCGATGCCCAGCTCCTCGCGCAGGCGCTGCGCGCGCTCGAGAAGCTGCGCTTCGTTGTTCCAGGCGCCGACCACATGCGCGAGCTCGGCGCGATTCGGCGTGATGACCGTCGCGCCGCGGTAGCGCGTGTAGTCGCTGCCCTTCGGGTCGACGAGCACGGGTTTGTTTGCCGCCCGCGCCTGCGAGATCATCTTCGGGATGTGTTCCAGTCCGCCCTTGCCGTAGTCGGAAAACAGCACCGCCTGGTGCCCGCCCAGCGAGTTGCCGTAGTCGGCGAGCATGGCGGAGAGCACTTCATGGTCGGGTTGGTTCTCGAAGTCCACGCGAAGAAGCTGTTGAGAGCGGCCGATCACGCGCAGCTTGACGATGGTGTAGAGCTGCGGGTCGTGGCCAAGCAGGGCCGTCACGCCGCTCTTTTCCAGCAGGCTGCGCAGCTTGCGCGCGGGCTCGTCGTCGCCGACGACGGTGAGCAACGTTGCCTGCGTGCCCAGCGTCTTGACGTTGAGCGCGACGTTCGCCGCGCCGCCCAGCCGCTCTTCCTCGCGGTTCACGCGCACCACGGGAACCGGCGCTTCGGGCGAGATGCGGTCGACGTTGCCGAACCAGTAGCGGTCGAGCATGGCGTCGCCCACCACGAGCACTTGCACGGCGGCCAATTGTTCGCGGCTGGGGTTCATTGATCTTCCAATCGCTGCGGCGGATACGTGTCCCAGCTCAGGCATCCCGGACATTGCCAGAAGTAGTGCTGGGCCTCGAAGGCGCACGCGGCGCAGCGGTAGCGTTGCAAGGGTTTTGCTGCGCGCGCGAGTGCATCGCGCAAACTCGTGAGTGCCGCGCCTTGCAGCGGAACTTTGTCATGCAGCGTCAACAATTGCTGCGCGGCAGTGAGCGTGGGGTGTTCGTGCATGTGGGCCAGCAGACGCTCCGACTGGTGCGCCGGGTCGGCGTCGAGGATGGCCATTGCGGCCAGCAAGTCCACGCTCGGTGCGCGCGCATAGAGCGTGCGCAATTGTTCGAGTGCGGCGCCGATGTCGCCCTTGGCCGCTGCGCACTTGGCGTAGTCGCGCGCCACCAGGCTGAACGCGCGCGGGTCGGCATTCAGCAGCTTGCCCCAGTCGGCGAGCGCTTGGGCGTGGTCGCTGCGTGCAAAGGCGCGCTGTCCGGCCAGCACCAGCGGGCGCGCCGCCTGGGGCGCGGCTGCGCGTGCGCGTGCGAGGGCTTCGTCTGCCTGCGCCGTGGCCTGCCTCGCATCGGCCTCGACGGCGAGCTCGCACCAGTGGTGCGCGATGCGCGACGCGAACGACGCTGCGCCGACGGTCTCCAGCTGCTGCGCCACGGCAATCGCGGCATTCCAGTCGCGCGAGCGTTCGTGAAGCGTCAACAGCGCGAGGCGCGCTTCGGTGTTGAACGCGGTTCGATCCAGCGCGCCGAAGGCTTGCTCGGCGCGGTCGAACAGGCCGGCCTTCAGATAGTCTTGCGCGAGCGCGTATTGCGCGCGGTCGCGTTGCGCCTTGGGCAGGTCCGCACGTTGCAGCAAATGCTGGTGCACGCGCACTGCGCGTTCGTATTCGCCGCGGCGTCGGAACAGGCTGCCCAGGGCGAAGTGCAAGTCGAGCGTGTCGGGATCGTCTTGAACCGCTTCGATGAACGCGTCGATCGCCTTGTCGTACTGCTCGTTGAGCAGCAGGTTCAGGCCCTTGTAATAGGCGCGCGGCGAGTCGGACTGTTCACGCTGCCACTGGCGCCGGTCCAGGCGCGACGCGAGCCAGCCGAGCGCAAAAACGAGCGGCAGGCCGAGCAGCAGCCATTGGACGTCAAAGTCCATCGCGTGGCGGGTGCATGGGCAGGCTGTGGGGCATGGCGGGCTCGAGTTCCTGCGGACCGAGGATAGAGCTGGCAGGCGCTTCGGGGCGCGCGCGGCGCTTGTGGCGCCACCAACTCGGCAGCATCGCCAAAGCGCCACAGGCGCAGCCCAGTGCCAACGCGCCGAGCACGACGAGAATCATCGGGCCGCTCCACTGCATGCCGAAGAATGCGTGCAGCGTGACCTCGTGCTGATTGTTCAGCGCGAACGCGAACAAGGCAAAAAACGCCACGATGCGCACCAGCCAGACCAGAATTCGCATCGGCTTGGATTGGGTCTGATCGGAGTGCGAAAAGGCGACGCGCCCTGCGGCCGCCTACTCCCGCGGTGGGGCGACAGCGTCGGATTGTTCCGACGCCGCGCCCGCAACGCGGATGTCGACGCCTTCGCGCAAGGCTTTTCCGGGTTTGAAGTGCGGCACGAGCTTTTCCGGAATCACGACCTGTTCCCCCGAACGTGGGTTGCGCCCCACGCGTGGCGGACGCCGGTTGATCGAGAAACTGCCGAAGCCGCGAATCTCGATTCGGTGCCCGCGCGCCAAGCCGTCGGACATCGCGTCGAGGATGGTCTTCACCGCGAATTCGGTGTCGCGGTGCGTGAGCTGGCTGAAACGCTCAGCCAGCTCCGTCACGAGGTCGGATCGTGTCATCGGCTCGGCGACCCGCAAAACCCAGAAACGCCAATCCGGCTCAGGAGTTGCCGTCCGGTTTGCTGTCGAGTTTGGCGCGCAGCAAAGCGCCCAGGCTCGTCGTTCCGGCGTTTTCGCGCTCGGACGTGGCGGCGAGCTTCTGCATTGCTTCCTGGTTGTCGGCGTTGTCTTTCGCCTTGATCGAGAGCTGGATGGAGCGCGTCTTGCGATCCACGTTGATGATCAGCGCCGAGACTTCGTCGCCTTCCTTCAACATGTTGCGTGCGTCTTCGACACGGTCGCGGCTGATCTCGGAAGCGCGCAGATAACCGGTGACATCCGCAGTGAGCTGGATCTCGGCGCCGCGTGCGTCCACCGTCTTGACCTTGCCCACCACCACTTGGCCCTTGTCGTTGACGGTGGTGTAACTCGTGAACGGATCCGAGTCGAGCTGCTTGATGCCTAAGGAGATGCGCTCGCGCTCCACGTCCACGGCAAGCACGATTGCCTCGACCTCCTGGCCCTTCTTGAAGTTGCGCACCGCGGCTTCGCCGGGTTCGTTCCACGACAGATCCGACAGATGCACCAGGCCGTCGATGCCTGCCGCCAGGCCGACGAAGACGCCGAAGTCGGTGATCGACTTGACGGGGCCCTTGACGCGGTCGCCGCGCTGCACCGTCGCCGAAAACTCTTCCCACGGGTTCGCCTTGCACTGCTTCATGCCCAGTGAAATGCGGCGCTTGTCCTCGTCGATCTCGAGGACCATGACTTCGACTTCGTCGCCGAGGGACACGATCTTGCTCGGCGCGACGTTCTTGTTCGTCCAGTCCATCTCCGACACGTGCACCAGGCCTTCGATGCCGGGTTCGATTTCGACGAACGCGCCGTAGTCGGCGATGTTCGTGATCTTGCCAAACAGGCGCGTGCTGTTCGGGTAGCGGCGCGACACGCCGTGCCACGGGTCGTCACCAAGCTGCTTGATGCCCAGGGAGACGCGGTTCTTCTCGGCGTCGAACTTGAGAACCTTGGCTTGAAGTTCCTGGCCGACCTGCACCACTTCGCTCGGATGGCGCACTCGGCGCCACGCCATGTCGGTGATGTGCAGCAGGCCGTCGATGCCGCCCAGGTCGACGAACGCGCCGTACTCGGTGATGTTCTTCACGACGCCGTTGACGATGGCGCCTTCGTGCAGCGTGCTGAGCAGTTTGGAGCGCTCTTCGCCCATCGACGCTTCGACCACAGCGCGGCGCGACAAGACGACGTTGTTGCGCTTGCGGTCCAGCTTGATGACCTTGAACTCCATCGTCTTGCCTTCGAACGGGCTCATGTCTTTCACCGGGCGCGTGTCGAGCAGCGACCCTGGCAGGAAGGCGCGGATGCCGTTCACGAGCACTGTGAGGCCGCCCTTCACCTTGCCGTTCACCGTGCCGGTGACGAACTCGCCCGAGTCGAGCGAGTTTTCCAGCGACAGCCACGACGCCAGGCGCTTTGCCTTGTCGCGCGACAGAATGGTGTCGCCGTAGCCGTTTTCGACGGCGTCGATCGCCACCGACACGAAGTCACCGACCTGGACTTCGAGCTCGCCATGGTCGTTCTTGAATTCTTCGATCGGAACATAGGCCTCGCTCTTCAGGCCGGCATTCACCACCACGAAGCTGTGTTCGACGCGCACCACTTCGGCAGTGATGACTTCGCCGCTGCGCATTTCGGAGCGCTTCAGCGATTCTTCGAACATGGCGGCGAACGAATCCGCGCCCGCGGGGGTGGCTACTTGGGTTTGCAACATTGAGGTTTCCGGTGCAGCAGGGTGCTGCGGGTTAGGTTGAAAAACCGGCGTTCCGGCGTGCCATGGAAGGTTGGGCACAGGTGGGAGAACGACGGGCCAATGGGGCCGGTAACTGGCTTGCAGCAAGCTCAGCCGAAGGGCCTGCGCTGCTGCCAGGCACTCAACACGGCGTCCACCGAGGCTTCGACGGACAGTGCGGAGTTGTCGAGCAACATCGCATCCTGGGCCGGTTTCAAGGGCGAGACTGGGCGCGACTGGTCGCGTTGGTCCCTGGCTTCGAGTTCGGCCCGAAGGTCGGCGATGTTAGCCGAAATCCCCTTTGACATCAATTGCTTGTAGCGGCGCTCGGCGCGCGTGGCGGCGCTTGCCGACAAGAACACTTTGAGGTCTGCGCCGGGGAAAATCACGGTGCCCATGTCGCGCCCGTCGGCCACCAGCCCAGGGACGCGGCGGTGCTGGAGTTGAAATTGCAGCAGCGCGTCGCGCACTTGGGGCCAAGCGGAGATCCGCGACGCCATCGCGCCCACGTCCTCGCGGCGCAGCGCCTCGGTCACGTCTTCCCTGCCCAGCAGGGTCTGCCCCGGCAGGCACAGCAAGTCCAGATGGGCGGCGATTTGACCCAACCCGGTTTCATCGTCGGCAGCGACGCCGGCACGCATTGCGCTGAGCGCCGTTGCCCGGTACGCCGCGCCTGAGTCGAGGAAGTGGTAGCCCAGCTGCTGCGCCACGGCGCTGGCCAGTGTGCCTTTGCCCGACGCGGTGGGGCCGTCGACGGTGATCACGGGGATGTCGGCATCGAAAGCGCGAACCACGTCGAAGAAGGTTTCGAAATACTCGGGGAATGTCTTGGCGACGCATTGCGGGTCGAGGATGCGCACCGGCACGGCCTTGGCCGCGGCGGCGCCTGCTGCCAAGCCATTCAAGGCAGCGAGCGAAAAACACATCGCGATGCGGTGGTCGTCGTAAGTGTGGATCGCCGCGGCGCGCCAGAGCTGCGGCGCCGTGATTTCGATGAAGTCGGCGCCTGCGGTGACTGTGGCACCAAGCTTGCGCAACTCCGCGGCGATCGCGGCGATGCGGTCGGTTTCCTTGACGCGCCAGCTCGCGATGTTCGTCAGGCGCGTCGTGCCCCGTGCGAAAAGCGCCATCATGGCGAGCGTCATCGCCGCATCGGGGATGTGGTTGCAGTCGAGATCGATGGCGCGCAGAGGAAAGCTGCCGCGCCGCACTTCCAGGTGCGTGGGCCCGCTGGTGATGTCGGCGCCCATCGCGCGCGCTGCGTCGACAAATCGGATGTCGCCCTGGATCGAGTCCTGGCCGACGCCCTCGATGCGCAGCGGTTCGCGGATTGCCGCGATCGCGCCCAGCGCAATGAAGTACGACGCCGACGAAGCGTCGCCTTCGACGTGAATGTCCCCCGGCGAACGGTAGGTGCAGCCCGCGGGAATGACAAAGCGCTTCCAGGCGTCGACTGCGACGTCGATGCCGAAACGCGCCAGCAGCTTCACGGTAATCTCCACGTACGGCCGGGAAATCAGCTCACCGTCGACCTCGATCGTGATCGCTTGCGCGCCGGCCACGAGCGGCAGGGCGAGCAACAGCGCGCTGAGGAATTGGCTCGA
>JBEBHW010000830.1:0-1712 GCA_040081145.1 Burkholderiaceae bacterium | reverse complement strand
ATCGAGCGCGTCAAGGAAGCCGTCTGGACTCAGCCCGAACACCCCTGGACGCTGGGCGAATTGGCCGACCTCGCGTGCGTTTCGCCCTGGCACCTCGCGCGCATGTTTCGCGCCGAGGTCGGCACCTCCGTCTACCGCTACGCGATGCGCTCGCGCCTGGCGCGCGCGCTGGACAGCGTGCTCGACTCCGACGCCGAGCTCACCCACATCGCACTGGACGCGGGCTTCGCCAGCCACAGCCACTTCACGGCACGGTTTCGCGCGCTGTTCGGGCACACGCCGCTGGAGCTGCGGCGCGGCATTCGCGATGCGCAGGTCCGCGAATTGCGCAAGGCCGGCACCGCACAAGCCCAGAACGCGACGGCGCGAGAAGCTGCGGTGGCATAGGCTGCGCTCGTCAGGCGACGCGCGCCGCGCGATCGAGGGACCTGGACTCTGCGCGCCGACTCGGACGGCGAGTTCGCCCGCGACGAATCAGGGGGCCCTTGGGTTCGATGCGCAGACGATCCAGACCGAACCGTTCAAGCTCACAGTGCCATCGGAAGCCGCAAAGGTTTGCAGGGCAACTTCAACGCCATCGACGATCGCCGGCAGGCGCTCGATGCCCAACTCCCGCACCAGCATCGACGTCGGCCCGAGCCGCGCCGCGTTTTCCGCGGCAGCGCGAGGCGTCGCGCCCAGCAACACCGGCGCATCGACGCGCTGCAGGGCGATGTTCTCGAAGCCGCCCTGCGACAGCAGCGCGCGCAAGCGTGTGTCGTCGGCAAACGCGAACGGCCCGGGCGCGTGCGGGTCGGTAGGCGCGGGCGTGATGCCCAGCGACTTGCGCGCCGCCACCAGCGGCGCCATCGCCCACGGGTTGTCGCGCGGTACGCGCCAGCACGCGAAGACGAAGCGACCGCGCGCCCGCAGCGAAGCGCGCAAGTGGCGCAGCGCCGGTACCGGATCGGCGAAGAACATCGCGCCGAAGCGCGAGAAGATCAGATCGGTGCCCAGCGGCAGTTCGGCGCTCGACGCGTCGGCTTGCATGAACGAGAGGTGAGACGCCTCGCCCTGCCCGGCGCGCGCACGCGCCACGTCGAGCATCGGTCTTGACACGTCCACACCCAGCACGCTGCCGCTGGGCCCGACCCGGCGCGCCAGTTCGATCGACGTGTCACCGCAGCCGCAGCCGAGGTCGATGGCACGCTCGCCGCTCTGCGGCGCGGCCAGGCGCAGCGCGGCGTCGCCGAAGGGCACGACGATGCGGTCGATCTCGGCCTGCGACTCGGCCCAACGCCGGCCGAGCGCGCCGTTCCACTCGGCGATTTGGTCGGTGTTGTCGATGGGCATGGGGAATGGCTGCGGCTTCGGCTTCGGCGACGATTCTGCGCCGCTGCGCGTGCCAGTGCCCGACCAGGGCCGGCGCCCAGGTGCGACGGGATTCCACCGGCCACCTGAGCGCCATCGCCAGGGCCAGGCCGCTCATCGCGAGCCCGTTCAATGGCCAGGATCAGCTTTTCTAGAAGTCAAGTTCCTCGATTGTCTGCTTTTTAGGCACCCGATCCGCCCCTACTCTTCGGCCATGTTTTCAACCAACGGAGGTTCCGAATGCAAGTGTTGTTCGAGTCACGCGACGTTCACGCCGATCACCTGCGCGAACTGGCCGAGCGCCGCACCCGGTTCGCGATGCGCCGCCTGAGCTGGCTGGTGCCGCGCGGGCCGTTCAGGTC
>JBEBHW010000138.1:0-8033 GCA_040081145.1 Burkholderiaceae bacterium | reverse complement strand
CTCGTGTGCGTTCGCGAATTGCAGCGCGCAGAAGATGCCCAGGCGCCCGTCGTACTTGCCGCCGTTGCGCACCGTGTCGAAGTGGCTGCCTGTCAGCAGGCGTTTGGCGTTGCGCTCGGTGCCGTGATACAAGCCGACGACGTTGCCCACGGCGTCGATGTTCACTTCGTCGAAACCGCAGTCATGCATCCAGCGCTGCAGCTGCACCTGGCACGCCTGGTGCGCCGGCGTGAGGTAGGTGACGGTGAGTTGCCCGGCTTCCAGATAACCCGGGTCGCTGTGCCGGCCGAGCAGTTCCGCGCAGTCCCACGCCTGTTGACCCAGGGTGGGCGTGACGCCGAACTTGTCATTCAAGCGGATCTCGGCGATGCGGTGGATGTTGCGCAGGTTCTCGGCGAGCTCGAAGTCGGGGTGGTTCGCGACGCGCCGCTCGAACGCGGCAATGATTTGCTCGCGGCTCAAGCCCGTGCCGCGCGGCCCGCGCACGGCGAGGATGAAAGGGAACCCGAACTTGGCGTTGTAGCGCGCGTTGAGAATCTGGATCTTCGCGAATTGCGCGGGCGTGCAGTCGGTCAATCCCGCCTTGCCTTGTTCGTTCGTCGACTCTGCCGTGAGCGTCTTGCTGACCATCGCCTTGCCGGCAAGCTCCGGGTGGGCACGGATCAACTTCAATTGAGCGTCGCGCCCGGCGTCGCGCAGCGCGACGGTGAATGCGTGTTTCAGCGCGGCGAGGCTGGCGAAGGGGCGTTGCTGCAGAACCGCCTGCGCCATCCACGGCGAATGCTCATACGTGCCCTCTAACAGGCTGACAAACTCCGCCTGCGACGCCGCGTTCAGTTGTTGCAATGTAAGCATCGTCACTTCCAGGTGAACGCCGTCGCCGCGTCGAAGGGGTGCGTGGCGCGCCAGTGCCGCGCGATATCGATGCGCCGGCACACCCAAACGCGGTCGTGCGCGCCGATGTGGTCGAGAAAGCGCTGAAGCGCGACGATGCGCCCGGGCTTGCCGAGGATCCGGCAGTGCATGCCCACGCTCATCATCTTCGGCGCGGCATCGCCTTCGGCGTAAAGTGCATCGAAGGCGTCGCGCAGGTAGGTGAAGAAGTGGTCCGCCGTATTGAAGCCTTGCGGCGCGACGAAGCGCATGTCGTTCGCGTCGAGCGTGTAGGGCACGACGAGGTGCGCAGCCGCTTCGCCGCCACCCTTGACCACTTGCAGCCAGAACGGCAAGTCGTCGCCGTAGTAGTCGCTGTCGTACTCATACCCGCCGTGTTCGGCGACGAGGCGGCGCGTGTTGGGGCTGTCGCGCCCGGTGTACCAGCCGAGCGGCCACTCGCCGTCGGTCATCTCTTTGAGCAGGCGGGTTGCTTGGGCCATGTGCTCGCGCTCGAGCGCTTCGGGCAAGTGCTGGTAGTGGATCCAGCGCAAGCCATGACTCGCGATTTCATGGCCGTGCTCGAGGAACGCGGCGAGCACGTCCGGGCAGCGCTGCAACGCCATGCCCACACCGAACACGGTGAGCGGCAGACGGCGCGATTCGAACTCGCGAAGAATTCGCCATACGCCCGCGCGCGAGCCGTACTCGTACATCGACTCCATCGACATGTGGCGCGCCTCGAAGGCTTGCGCGCCGACAATCTCGGAGAGGAACACTTCCGACGCCTTGTCGCCGTGCAGCACGCAGTTCTCGCCGCCTTCCTCGAAATTCAGGACGAACTGCACTGCGATCCTGGCGCGGCCCGGCCACTGCGCGTGCGGGGCGTTGCGGCCGTAGCCTTTCAGGTCTCTGGCATAGGGGAGGTTCGGGTTCATGGCGATGTGCAAGGAGTGGTGTGCTCAGCCGGAGCGAAGCACCGATTGAAGGTCGGGTCCGCGCGGGTCCAGCCGCAGGTTGTTCTCCACGTGAAGCAGGTGCTGCTCCATCAGGCGCACCGCGGCGCGCGAGTCGCGGCGCTCGATCGCGTCCACCAGCGCCACGTGCTCTTCCTGCGAGTGTTCCGCCGAGTGGGAAGACTGGTACATCAACGCGATCAGCGAGCTGCGCGACAGCAAGTCGGCGAGCAAATGCGCAAGCACGTCGTTGCCCGCCATGCGGGCGAGCACGGCGTGGAAGTCGGCAAGCAGACGGGTGCGGCCGGGAACGTCGGTGCGATTCACTGCGTCGAGCTCGGCCTTCAGGTGCCGGCGCAGCTCGGCGATTTGCGCATCGCCGATCGACCGGCACAAGCGCTGCACGAGCGAGGTCTCGAGCATGCGCCGCACTTCGAAGACCTGGCGCGCTTCGTCCACGCCCGGCTGCGCGACAAAAGCGCCGCGTGCCGGCTCGAGGCTCACCAGGTGATCCCGGCTCAACTGGTTCAGCGCCTGGCGCACGAGGGTGCGCGAGACCTTGAAGATGTCGGCAATCTTCTGCTCGGCGAGCTTGGTGCCGGGCATCAGGCGGCGCTCGACGATCGCCTCGGTGATCGAGTCGACGATGCGCTGCGTGCTGCCCACGGCCGGCAGCGCGGCGGCGCGGCGCGCCCGGTTCGGCGCCGCGGAGTGGGGCGCGATCACTTGGAGGCTGGCACGGCCGCGCGGCACTTCGGGTTCTCCTGGGGGTCCGGTGTATGCGACAGTGTATACAGTTTGGTCTCGCCCGCAAGTGGGGCCGTTGCGGTGAATCCGGTGCAGCGCCGGAGCCGGCGCGGCCCGCCCAGGGGCGGGCCCCGGCGTGCGCCGGGAACGGCGATCCAAGGAGCCTCCGCATGGGAAACCTGACGACCCACGTGCTCGACACCGCCCACGGCACACCCGCCGCCGGCATGCACATCACGCTGTACCGGTTGAATTCGGCAGCCCCGGAAATGCTGTTGTCGCTGCGCCTGAACCACGACGGGCGCGCCGACGCGCCGCTGCTCGACGGTGCGGCGTTTCAACGCGGCCGCTACCGGCTTGTGTTTGGCGTGGCGGCGTACTTCCGCGAACGCGGCGCGCTGCTCGCCGACCCACCGTTCATCGAGGAAGTGCCGCTGGACTTCGGCATTGCCGATGCCTCGCTGCACTACCACGTCCCGCTGCTGGTCAGCCCGTGGAGCTACAGCACTTACCGCGGTTCCTGAACCGCACTTGTTCACTTTGCACTCGAGGAGTTGCTATGCGCGTACTGCATTCGATCGGCCTGCTGGTCGCCTCCAGCCTGTTGGCGGCGGGCGCGGCGCGCGCGGCGTACCCGGAAAAGCCGGTGCGCATCGTCGTCACCTTCGCCGCCGGCGGCGCGAGCGACATCGTCGCGCGTGCGATTTCCGAGTCCCTGGGCAAGGAGATCGGTCAAACCGTGATCGTCGACAACAAGCCCGGCGCGGGCGGCACGCTCGGCGGCCTGGAGGTGGTGCGTGCGCCTGCCGACGGCTACACCTTGATGCTGTCGAATTCGACGCCGCTGTCGATCGGCCCGTTCACCGTGCCCAAGCAGCCTTACGACCCGGCCAAGCAGTTCACGCACCTGGCGATGCTCGGCGTCGCGCCGGTGCTGCTGATGGCCAATCCCAAGGCGGGGCCGGGGACGCTGAAAGACCTGCCCAAGGCCGCGGCAACGCCGGGCTACAGCTTCGGCAGCGGCGGGCCGGGGTCGATCGGCCACATCGTCGGCGAAATGGCCAAGGCGGCGATGAAGATTCAGATGACGCATATTCCCTACCGCGGCGGCGCGCCGATGACGACGGACCTGATCGCGGGAGTCATCCCCGTGGGCATCGACGTCATCACCGCCTTTGTTCCCATCGTCAAGGCCGGCCAGATCCGGGCGCTTGCGGTGACGACGCGGCAGCGCTCACCGCTCTTGCCCGATGTGCCCACGACCACTGAACTCGGCTACCCGACGCTGGTCGCCGAAAACTACTTCGGCGTCTCGGCGCCGGCGGGGTTGCCGAAAGACATCGCCGACAAGTTGAGCCAGGCGCTCGCGAAAATCGTCGCCGATCCGGCGATCGTGAAGCGCTTCGAGGATCTCGGCATCACTGCCGTCAAAATGAGCCCCGCCGAGTTTGCCCAGCTCGTGGAAAAGCAGGCGAGCGACTGGGCGCCACTCATCAAGACCATGGACTTGAAGTAGCGCAGCACTGCCCATTCCAACGCGACGCCCGCCAGCCATGGAAAGCTATCTTCTCGACTGGACGAACCTGCTGCTGCGCTGGGCGCACGTGATCACGGGAATCGCCTGGATCGGCGCGTCGTTCCACTTCGTATTGCTCGACGACAGCCTGCACAAACCGGCGGACCCGGGTCTGCTTGACAAAGGCGTCGGCGGTGAATCCTGGGCCGTGCACGGCGGCGGTTTTTATCACCACAACAAGTACTTGGTGGCGCCGAAGAACCTGCCCGAGAGGTTGCACTGGTCGTACTGGGAAAGCTATTCGACGTGGCTCACCGGCTTTGCGCTGCTGACGGTGCTGTACTTCTTCAACGCGTCGTCGTTCCTCGTCGACAAGAATCTGCTGGACTGGACGCCCGGCGCGGCGATTGCCGGCGCGCTCGCCTACCTCGTGCTCGGTTGGATCGTCTACGACGTGATTTGCCGCGTGTTCGGCAAGGATGACAAAGGCGACGTCGGCGGCGACATGAAAGTCGGCGTGCTCGTCTTTCTGTACACCTGCCTCGCCACCTGGGTCGCCTGCCGCCTGTTCGCCGGCCGCGCCGCGTTCCTGCTCACCGGCGCGATGATCGCGACGATCATGAGTGCGAACGTGCTGATGGTCATCATCCCCGGGCAACGCAAGGTCGTCGCGGCGATGCGCGCCGGCCTGCCCGTGGACGCCAATCACGGCCGGCGCGGCAAGCAGCGCAGCGTGCACAACACCTACTTCACGCTGCCGGTGATCGTCGCGATGCTGACGAACCACTACGGCATGACTTACCAGCACCCGAACAACTGGCTCGTGCTGGTGCTGCTCATGCTCGCGGGCGCGCTGATCCGCCTGTTCTTCGTGTTGCGCCACAAGGGCCCGAACCGCTGGGAATACGTGGCCGCGGGCGTGGCGCTGATCGGCGTCGTCGCCTGGATGGTCGCGCCCAAGTTCGAGCCGGCGGCGCCGGTGCCCGCCAAAGTGGGCTTTGCCCAGGTGCAGGCCATCGTCCAGACGCGCTGCGTGCTGTGCCACAGCGCGACGGTGGTGAACAAGAACGTGTCGTTGCACACGCCCGAGTTGATTGGCAAACACGCCCAGGCGATGTTCCAGCAGGTGGTGATTCTGAAAACAATGCCCCTGGGCAACGCGACGCAGATGCTGGAGGCCGAGCGCGCGCAGCTCAAGAGCTGGTTCGAGGGCGGAGCGCCCATGCAATAGCTTTTTTCGAGCGGCAAATGGCCGGCCCTACAAAGAACAGGAGACCACCGTGAACACGATCGCAGTCCACCCCGTAGACGAACGTCTGCCCACGCCGCGCCTGGCGGCGCTTGGCCTGCAGCATGTGCTCGTGATGTACGCCGGCGCCATCGCGGTGCCGCTGATCGTCGGCCGTGCGCTGAAACTGAACCCCGAACAGGTGGCGATGCTGATCTCGGCCGACCTGTTCTGCTGCGGGCTGGTCACCCTGATCCAGTCGTTCGGCCTGGGCAAATGGTTCGGCATCAAATTGCCGGTGATGATGGGCGTGACCTTCGCTGCCGTCGGGCCGATGGTCGCGATGGCGAATGCACAAAGCGGCCCTGATGGCGCACGCGCCATCTTCGGCGCAATCATCGGCGCGGGAATCGTCTCGATGCTGCTCGCTCCGCTGATGAGCCGGCTGCTGCGCTTCTTTCCGCCAGTCGTCACGGGAACGATCATCGCCATCATCGGCATCAGCCTGATGCGCGTGGGCGTGAGCTGGGCGATGGGCGCGCCGGCGCAGTTCGCGCAGAGTGTGGACGTTCCCAAGTTGGTGGCGATGGTCGATGGCGCGAAAGCCGTTGCGGCGGCAGCGTCCGCGGCGTCCGGGGTCGCGCCTGCGCTGCGCCTGCCCGGGCCGATCCCGATGTTGAACAACCCAGGCTACGGTGCGCTCGACAACATGGCAGTCGCCGGGTTCGTGCTGCTGGCGATCCTGCTGCTCGTCAAATTCACGCGCGGCTTCGTCTCGAACATCGCGGTGCTGCTGGGGATCGTCGCCGGCTGTGCGGTCGCGGCGTTCCTGGGCAAGATGAACTTCGACAAGGTGGCCAAGGCGAACTGGTTCGACGTCGTCACGCCGTTCGCCTTCGGCATGCCGACTTTCGACGCCGTGATGATCCTCACGATGACGCTCGTGATGATCGTCGTGATGATCGAATCCACAGGCATGTTCCTCGCGCTTTCCGACATCACGGGCAAGCCGCTGACGCGCGAAGACCTCGCCGCGGGCCTGCGCACTGACGGCCTGGGTACGCTCATCGGCGGCATCTTCAACACCTTCCCGTACACGAGCTTCTCGCAAAACGTCGGACTGGTCGGTGTGACGGGCGTGCGCAGCCGCTTTGTCTGCGTCGCCGCAGGCGTCATCATGGTCGTACTGGGCTTGTTGCCGAAGATGTCGGCACTCGTCGAGTCGATCCCGCAGTTCGTGCTGGGCGGCGCCGGGCTGGTGATGTTCGGCATGGTCGCGGCCACGGGAATCCGCATCCTGGGCAACGTCGATTTCAAGGGGAACAAGAACAACCTCTACGTCGTGGCGATTTCGCTTGGCGCAGGCCTCATTCCCCTGGTCGCGCCGCGCTGGACGCAGCAGATGGCACACAGCCTGCACCCGTTGCTGGAATCGGGCATCCTCCTGACGGCGCTCACCGCTGTCTTGCTGAATTTCTATTTCAACGGAAGTCAGGAAGACCAGGCCGGTGCGGTCGATGCCGCCAAGTCAGCTGAGGCACACTGAAGGTTCAGCCACAGGAGAACAACATGCCCCTGATCCGAGTCGAAATGTTCGAAGGCCGCAGCGTCGAGCAAAAACGCGCTCTGGCCAAGGAATTGACCGAGGCGACGATTCGTGCGCTGGGTGTCCCGCCGGACAGCGTCGACGTGATGATGTTCGAGGTACCGCGCCACGACTGGGCAACCGCGGGAGTGCTCTGGAGCGAGCGCAAGCCCGCCGCGCCCAAGCCTTCGTGACGCCGCGGCGCACGCTGCTGGGCGCGTTTCACTCGGGGAGGGCGGCGTGGCGACGCTCCTGATGCGCGACGCCCGGCTGCTGGTCACGATGGACCCGCAGCGCCGCGAGATCGAAGGCGGGGGCGTGTTCGTTCGCGACAACGTCATCGAGGCGGTAGGTCCGAGTGCCGATTTGCCAAAGGGCGCGGACGTTGTCATCGACGCACGCGACCAGGTCGTGTTCCCGGGCCTCGTGAACACGCACCACCATATGTACCAGTCGCTGGCGCGCGTCGTGCGCGCGGCGCAGGACTGCGAACTGTTCGACTGGCTGCGCACGCTTTACCCGATCTGGGCGAAGCTCACGCCCGAGATGGTGCGCGCCTCCACGCAAACCGCGATGGCTGAACTGCTGCTCTCGGGCTGCACGACGAGCAGCGACCACCTCTACCTGTTTCCGAACGGCGTGCGCGTGGACGACAGCATCGAGGCCGCGGCGGACGTCGGCATGCGTTTTCACGCGGCGCGCGGCGCGATGAGCGTGGGCGTATCGGCAGGCGGCCTGCCGCCCGACAGCGTGGTCGAGAACGAAGGCGCCATCCTGAAGGATTCGCAGCGTGTCATCGAGCGTTGGCATGACCCGAAGCGCTATTCGATGCAGCGCGTCGTGGTCGCGCCGTGTTCGCCGTTTTCGGTGAGCCGCGAGCTGATGCGTGATGCGGCGTTGCTGGCACGCGAACACGGTGTGCGCCTGCATACGCACCTTGCGGAAAACGATTTCGACATCGCCTACACGCGCGAAAAGTTCCGCTGCACGCCGGCGCAATACGCCGAGCAGCTGGGGTGGCTTGGGCCCGACGTGTGGCACGCGCATTGTGTGAAGCTTGATGCGGCGGGCATCGCCCTGTTTTCCCGCACCGGCACGGGTGTGTCGCATTGCCCGGGTTCGAACACG
>JBEBHW010000829.1:0-1728 GCA_040081145.1 Burkholderiaceae bacterium | reverse complement strand
GTCAGGTCACGCGCAATTGGATGGACGAACTGCGCTGGCTCGAATACGCGCAACGCTTGACGCTGCGCCGGCGCAATGTCGGCGCGGCGCCGGGAGCAGGCGAGCCATCGACGGCAGCGCGCCTTTTCAATCGAGCGCTGCCCGCCGGGGCGCGTGCAGCGGGGCAGGCGTGCTGGGGGCTCGAAATCGGGGCGCGTGCCGACGCGCTGGTGCTGGACCTTCAGGCGCCGGGAATGCTCGGCATGCCACCCGAGCAGGCTCTCGATGCGCTGATCTTCGCCACCGACGCATCTGCCATGGGTACGGTCTACGTGGCGGGGCAAGCCGTGGTCGAGCGCGGCCGGCACATCGCTGGGCCTCGAATCGCTGCACGATTCAAGGACACGATGGCGGAGCTTTGGAGTGAGACCTGATCCGAATGGTCGCTGCAGGACTTGCTGCGGCCATTCTGCGGGGGCGAGGAAATTGGCAGTGTCGACCCTGAGGAGAAGTTCGGCTTCCAAAATTCATCAACCCACACCTGACAGTCGAACGCGCATGGTGACTGGGCACTCCAGCCTGCGAGCACGTCGAACTAGGTGTTGTTGGAGGATTTGTGCCAGTCGCTGGCCCGCTACTACATGAACCGGCCCGTCCGGAGCGTTGACGTCATCGTTGCGGCCCTGGGCTACAGCCGCAGCCGCCTCCAGATACGCGTTCAAGCGCTGGCCCGACGGGATGCCGTCGCTGATGTATTGCTAGCTACGGACCAGGGCTAACTCAGAAGTCTATGGCCTTGATTTTTGCCGATACGGTGCATCGGGCGCTGCTGCGCATGCGACGCTCAAAGGACTTCGTCCTGCAAGTGGTACCAGTGATACAAAAAGCGCTGCCCAAGTCTCCGGAACGGCGCCAACCTCTGCGCCCGTGCAAGTCCGAAAACATTTGGGAATTCCAGCGACGATCTGTAGATTGGCAGGTCGAACGCCGGGCTGTGGGCTCCCGCAATGCGCTGGGCCATGCGCTTGCCGGCATGCGCTGAGAATGCAACACCGTTACCACCGTAGCCGAGTGCATAGAACACACTCTCGCTTGTGTCCGGTTGCGCGATGCGCGGCATCATGTCGTGGCTCACATCAACCCAACCCCACCACGAGTGGTCGATCTGGATGTCCCTCAGCGCGGGAAATTTGCGGTGCAGCACACTGGTCAACATCGCAAGATGTTTCGGGTTCGGCGCGTCTGCGCCTGTGATCGCACTGCGACTGCCTATTTGGACACGATTGTCGGGAAGACGGCGGTAGTAATTTCGCAATTTACGCGTGTCTGTGATGGCCTGCTTCGTCTTGAAGCCGGTCGCGACGAGTTCGCTTTCTGTCAACGGCCGCGTGACGAGTGAGTTCGACAGGATGGGCATGATCTTGTCGTCCAAGCTGGCGTGCAGTCCATTCGACGTGTAGCCACCCGTGCAGAAACCAATGGCGCGAGTACGCACTGTTCCACCCGGCGTGCGCAGGTGGTGGACGCCGGACTTCGTTTCAACCTCGAGCACGGGGCTGGCGGGATGCACCTTGACGCCAAGCGAGCGCGCAGCGCGCAGGTAGCCATGGGCGAGCTTCAACGGGTGCACACCGATGCCTTCGCTTTCATGCATTGCGCATTTCAGCGATCGTGGACGCCTGTTTCAGGCTGATCGTGGACGGCGTTTCAGCGCCATCGTGGACGCGTGTGGGGTGCGCGCAAGCGAGG
>JBEBHW010000137.1:0-8070 GCA_040081145.1 Burkholderiaceae bacterium | reverse complement strand
CGGTCGCCGTAGCCCCGCCCGTAGGCCGGAGCGTAAACCACCGGCTGCGGCGCGCGATGGCCGACGATCACTTGCGGCACGACCACCGGCGGCAGGATCTGCGGAAGGCGCACGTGGCCGGGAAGGATCACCGGCACCGGAAGCGGGCCGATCGCCACCCACTGCAGGCTGGCCGCTTGCGTCAACCCGGTGCTGACGACGCCCGCCAGCGCAACCGCGACAAGTTTCTTGCTGATCATGATTCCGTACTCCTTGGCTGTTGCGAGCGACACGACGCCGCCGCCAGCAAACAACGCCCGGGGGTCAGGCCCGGTTCACCAAAGATTCACGCTGGCGCGTAAAGCTGTGTGAAGCGCGCGCAAACAAGGCCGGTCTCGCCAGCGTTGCCTTCGTTGGCCGACATCCGCGGTCCAACACAGGCACAGCCACTGAGGCCCGCCATGGCGCATGTTCAACGAGGGCAAACCTCGATAGACCGAGATGCGCAGGCGCCCTATCGTGGCCCGCATTGCAACGCCTCAGGAGACCCCATTTGAAGGCCACCACCAAGCTCCTCGCTGCCGCCGTCACCGTCGCCGCGCTCACCGCGACCGCAGCACTCGCCCAACAGCGCGTCTTCTTTGGCATTGCCACCGGCGGCACGGGCGGCACGTATTACCCCTTGGGCGGCATGCTCGCGCAGCTGATCTCGAACAAGGCGACGGTGGAGGGCAAAAAGATCAGCGCGACGGCCGAGGCCGCCGGCGCCTCGGTGGGCAACGCCAAGTTGCTCGGCAACAAGGAAATCGAGTCGGCGTTCGTTGCCGCCGACATCCTCGACGCCGCGTACAACGGCACCGGCCAGTTCGACAAGGCGCCGATCAAGAACCTGCGGGCGCTCGGCGCGCTGTATCCCGAGACGGTGCAGTTCATCACCCGTGCCGATTTCAACATCAACAGCATTCGCGACCTGAAGGGCAAGAGCGTCTCGTCCGGCGCGCCGGGCTCAGGCCAGTACCAGTTGCTCACCGACCTGCTCAAGGTGCACGGCATGACGCGCGGCGACGTCAAGGAAGACCTCTCGTCGTTCACCCAAGCGGTGGACAAGATCAAGGACGGCAACTTGCACGCCACGCTCATCACCGCCGGCACGCCGACTGCCGCGGTGACGGACTTCGCGCAAAGCCACGCACTCAAAGTGATTGCCCTGGCCGGGCCGGAGATTGCCGAGCTGCAAAAGCAGCAGCCCTACTACGCGCGCGTGCCGCTTCCGGCGAACACCTACAAGGGCCAGACCGCCGCAGTGGACACGCTCGCCGTGATGGCGGTGTGGGTCGCGCACGACGGCGTGTCCGACGCGATGGCCTACGAGGTGACCAAAGCGCTGTACGAGAACACGGCCATCATGGGCCAGGTGCACGCGCAGGGCAAGAACATCAGCTTGAGCACGGCACTTGGCTTCGGCACGGTGCCGCTGCATCCGGGGTCGGCGAAGTATTTCAAGGAAAAGGGCGTCCTGAAGTGAGGGCCACGCGGTGCGCGGCCGCGCTGGCCTGCGTGCTGCTTGCTCCGGCGGCCGCGGGCTGCGAGTTGGTGCTGCGCGAGCACCGCAGTGAACGGGTCTTGCAGCGCGTACCGCTCGCTGGGCCGAGCGTGCGCATCGCATTCGAGCATTCCGTGCTCGGCACGACGGTGACCGACCGCTATGTGTTTCGCCCGCACGCCGTGCTCGTGGAGGAGCGCTTCGACGGTGACGGCTACGGCCTGCCCTACGCCGCAGGCCCTGCCGAGCGGCTGATCCGCGACGCGCAAGGCTCGCGGCTCGAGCTCGAACGGACCGTGCATCCGCTCGTCGTGCGGCCACTGCCTGCACACCGCATGCGCTTGCTGTTGCCTTCCGGTCCGTTACTGCTCGCCGACCTCACGAGCGTGGCGATCGAGCTGCGCGCTGAGGGCTGCTCCATCGGCGGAATCGACGCCGGCTCGCGCGCCGCAGGCACGACGTGAGCGCGGCCCCGCAGGACGAAGTCGACCGCCTGATCGAACAGTTCGATCCCGAGGCGAGTTTTCGGCGCCTCGTGGGCGTCTCCGCCGGCCTTGTCACGGCGATCGCCGTGGCGCTGTCGAGCTGGCACTACTACACGGCCGGCTTCGGGCTGCACAACGAGATCGCGCACCGGGCGATCCACCTGTCGGTCGTGCTGGGACTGGTGTTCCTGGTCTTCCCGCGGCAGAAGCGCCTGCCCGGACCGTGGGAGTGGATCGTCTCTGCCGCGCTCGCGCTGTTCTACCTGGTGCTCGGCTGGAGCCTCGTGCAATCGGTGGGCGCCGAGGTTCCCGCGGCCGCCAAGACCGCGTTTGCGGTCGTGCTGCTGGCGCTGGCTGCGCTGTCGCTGCCGTTCACGGCATACGACGGCAGCCACAGCCGAATCCCGCTGCGCGACTGGGTCTTCGCCGCGCTCGCCTCGAGTTTTTCGCTGTACCTGCTGATCTTCTTCGACGGCATCTTCATCGAACGCCCGGGCCAGCACACGCCGATCGACTTGATGTTCGGCGTGATCGCGATCGCCATGGTGCTGGAAGCCGCGCGGCGCACCATGGGAATCTTCCTGCCGCTGCTCGCGGTGGCGGTTGTTCTCTACGGAATCTTCGGCCCGTATCTGCCCGGCGACCTGGCGCACCGCGGCTACAGCGTCGCGCGTGTCGTCGCGCACTTGTACAAGGGCACGGAAGGCATTTACGGGATTCCGGTGGGCGTGGTCGCGACCTTCGTCTTCCACTTCGTGCTGTTCGGCATCATGGCGCAGCTCACGGGCCTCGGGCAGCTCTTCGTGAACCTGGCCACCGTCGCCGCCGGGCGCTTTTCCGGCGGGCCGGCCAAAGTGTGCGTCGTCTCGTCGGGGCTGTTCGGCATGATTTCCGGTTCGGCGATCGCCAACGCCGTCACCACCGGCGTGATGACGATTCCGCTCATGAAGAAAGTCGGCTTTTCGCCGCGCTTTGCTGGCGCCGTGGAGGCGTCCGCAGCGTGCGGCGGCCAGGTCACGCCGCCGATCATGGGCGCGGCCGCGTTCATCATGGCCGAGACGCTGGGCATCCCCTACAACCAGTTGATTCTGGTGGCCATCGTCCCTGCTGCGCTGCACTACTTCGCGATCCTCTGGATGGTGCACCTCGAATCGAAACGCCTGGGACTGCTAGGCATGGACCCGGCGCAAATTCCGACGCTCGCCAAAGTGCTGCGCACGTCGTGGCATTTGTTCATTCCGCTGATCACGATGGTGACGCTGTTGCTGCTGCAGTACACGCCGTTTCTCGCGGCGTTCTGGGGCATCACGCTGACAGTCGCGTGCTCGTGGATTCCCAAATTGATCGGCCCTGCGGGCAAGCACATGACCGGTCTGGCGATCACGCCGCGTGCGCTGGTGCGCGGTTTTGACATGGGCGCGAAATCGGCGCTGTCCATCGGCGCCGCGTGCGCGTGCGTGGGCTTTGTTCTGGGCATCACGACGCTCACCGGCATGGGCTTCAAGTTCTCGGCCTTCGTTCTCGACCTGTCGGGAACCGCGGCGCAGGCGATCGTCGCCTTCGATCCCTTCCAGTGGTTCCAGCTCAAGCCAGTGACGGTGTTCTTCGGCCTGGTCTTCACTGCGCTCGCCTGCATCATCATGGGCACCGGCGTGCCGACGACGCCCACCTACATCATCCTCGCCTCAATCGTTGCACCGGCGCTCGGGCAGCTCGGCGTGCCGCAACTCGCGACGCACTTCTTCGTCTTCTATTACGGCGTGCTCGCCGACGTCACACCTCCCGTGGCACTGGCCGCGTTTGCCGCCGCAGGCATCGCGCGCAGCGAGCCGATGCGAACGGGCATGACGGCATTTCGCCTGTCGATGGGCAAAGCGCTCGTGCCGTTCGCGTTCGTCTACACGCCCGCGCTGCTGTTCGTCGATTTCACATGGAGCGCGTTCAGCATCGCCTTGATCTCGACGATGGTCGCCATCCTTGGCCTCGGCGCGGCGTACACCGGCCGGGTGGTGCGGCCGATCGGCGCACTGGCTTTTATCGCGTTGAACGCATTGTCGATTTCGCTCGTGTTCGCGCAGCCGTTCGTGTCGGCAATCGGTGTGGTGGGAGTCTTGACTATCCTGTTGTGGCACGCTCGCGCGACGGCCCCGCCGCTGCCCAGGCAGAATTAGGCCCCTTCCTGACCGCAAGGATGCGCTGTGGATTTGAAAGTACCGATTCAGATTTCCGACGAGTTGAGCGACGACATCGTCACGTCCCAGGGCCTGCTGAATCTGGCCAGCGGCGAGATCGAACGCGTCGAGTACCTCGACTACGACCCGAAGACTCAAGGCTTTCCGTTCGAGAACGAAGACTATGAATTCACGAGCGGCACACTGTCCAACGCCGGCAAGGACGTGGAGTTTCGCGTCGACGTGAACAAGACGAGCGGGCAATACTCCGTGAGCGCCGCCGAGCTGCTCGAGATCAAGGTGCGCGCCGCCGCGCTGTTCGCTGGCGTCACGGGCAGTTCGCTGCTGGCCACTGCCGGCGCGAAAGATGCGGCGCTTTCGCTGAGCGCGAGCCCGGTCAAGGGGCGCACCGGCCGGCAAGGCCCTCTGCACTGAAGGACGGCGGGAGCGGGGACGCTGACATCTCAGGGATAGCACCGTTTCGGTGTTCGGGCATCGGCCTACACTGCGGCGCGTCTATTCAATCTAACTTTCGATTCCATGCCTTACAAGATTCTGGTGCTCGGCGCCTCCTACGGCTCGCTGCTCGCCACAAAGCTCCTGCTGGCGGGCCACAGCGCCCGACTGATTTGCCTTCCGCCTGAAGTGGAGCTGATGACACACGAAGGCATGCGCGTGCGCATGCCGATCAAAGGCCGCGAAGCGCCGGTGGAAGTGGATTCGCGCAGATTGCCGGGCCAGCTCTCGGCCAGTGGCCCCGACGCGGTGGACCCTGCCGGCTTTGACCTCGTTGCGCTGGCGATGCAAGAGCCGCAGTACCGCTCCAGCGGCGTTCGCGAACTGATGCAGCGCATCGCCAAGGCGCGCGTGCCTTGCATGTCGATCATGAACATGCCGCCCTTGCCTTACCTCGCGCGCATTCCCGGCGTCAACGCCGCGGCGTGCCGCGACTGCTACACCGACGCCACGGTGTGGGACGCTTTCGATCCCGACCTGATGACGCTTTGCAGCCCGGACCCGCAGGCCGGGCGCCCGCCCGACGCCGGCGTGAACGTGCTTCAGGTGCGCTTGCCGACGAATTTCAAGTCGGCGCGCTTCGTCTCCGACGCGCACACCGCAATGCTGCGAAGTATTGCCGCCGACATCGAAGCGGCGCGTTACGACACCGGCACGGAGCGAGTCGATCTGCCGGTGAAGCTCAAAGTGCACGACTCCGTGTTCGTGCCCCTGGCCAAGTGGGCGATGCTGATGGCGGGCAATTACCGCTGCATCACCCCCGAGGGCATGCGCCCGATCCGCGACGCGGTGCACTCCGACATCGAAGCGACGCACCGCGTCTACGCTTGGGTGACCGACCTGTGCAAATCGCTGGGTGCAGCGGACACGGACCTGGTGCCGTTCGAAAAATATGCCGCCGCAGCGCAATCGCTTCCCGGGCCGTCGTCGGCGGCACGCGCCCTGTTCGGCGGCGCGCAGAACATCGAACGCGTGGATCGCCTGGTTCAAGCGATTGCCGCGCAAAAAGGACTGCGCCTTCAATCGCTCGACGACGTCGTTGCGCTCGTCGACACCAAGTTGGCGGCGAATCGAGCAAGCGCCGCTCGCTAATCTGTATCCAATCGTGTCTGTTGCATCGGCGCGACTGATTGCGCCGATGCGCGGGATTACCAGAAGTCACGGCTAGACTGCGCCGCTGTGCGATTTGTCGCCACTTCAAAAGGATTCCCATGAACAAACTTCTCCCGATCGCTCTGCTGCTTGGCGCTGCCGGCGTTGCACAGGCCCAGGTCACCGTCTATGGCCTTGTCGACATGAGTTACGGCAAGAACCTCTCCGATGACGCAGCTGTCCCGAGCCGCAAGGCCGACTTCCATTCCGGTGGCGATGACAACAGCGGCCAAGGCAATTCCGCCTCGCGCGTCGGCGTCAAAGGCAGCACCGACCTTGGCTCGGGCATCAAGGGCAACTTCAAGTTTGAGACTGCCGGCATCACGAGCAACGGCGAAGTTGGCGGCCCCGTCGCCCAGCCGTTCTTCAATCGCCAGGCGTGGATCGGTGGGTCGGGCAGCTTCGGCGAAGTTCGCCTGGGCCGTCAAGACTCGGTGCCCTTCCAGACCATGATCGACTTCGACTTCAACGGCGCAGCGAACATGGCGTCGGCGCTGGGCAATTCGCTGATCGCACCGTGGATGGCACCGCGTGGCCGCCAGAGCCGCTCGCTGCAGTACATGGCCCCCGAGTACAGCAACGTCAAGGTCCACGTCGGCTTCCAGCCGGAAGATCACACCGATCTGACGACGAAAGCGAATTTCTCGATCGGCGCGAAATACTCGATCGGCCCTCTGTCGGTCGGCGGCACCGCCGAGACGAAGCGCACCGACCTCGGCAAGAACTTCATGGCCGTCGCGGGAAGCTACGACTTCAAGGTGGTGAAGGTGATGGCAAGCTACGCGAACAGCGGCAGCGGGGCCAGCGGCGGTTCGGGCAAGGGCATTGGTCTTGGCGTTGTCGCGCCGGTGGCGGGCTTCAACATCGGCGCCCATGTCGGCAAGAACACCGACGACTTGAACAAGATCACGGCGATCGAACTCTTCGCGAATCGCGAGATCCTGAAGAACACCTACGCCTACCTCGACATTGGTCGTGCCGAGGACAAGTCACTGCCTGTCACCGTCAAGGCCACTGGCTTTGCGCTGGGCGTGATCTACGTGTTCTGATCCGGACAAAATTTTCGGCCCAACCGAACCAGCCCGCCGGCTCGCGCCGCGCGGGCTTTTTTCTTTTTTTGCCCCGCTTCACGCCGCCGGAACGACCGCAGTGACTTCGATTTCCACCTTGGCGCGGTCTTCCATCAGCGCGCTCACCTGCACCGCGCTCATCGCCGCGTTGTAGCTGCCGATGACTTCGCGAAACACCGCGCCGACTTCTCTGCCGCGCGCGAGGTATTCGCGCTTGTCGAGCACGTACCACGTCATGCGAACGATGTGTTCGGGCTTCGCGTTCGCTTCGCGCAGCACCGCGACGATGTTCAGCAGCGCCTGGCGCACCTGGCCGACGAAGTCGTCGGTCTCGAACAGGCACTTGGCGTTCCAGCCTACCTGGCCGGCAACAAACACCTGAAGGCCTTGCGCGGCCACGCCGTTCGAATAGCCGCGCGGCGATGCCCAGCCGGGAGGTTGCAGTGTTTTCATGGGGTGGCCTTGGGTGTCGCGGGAGGAGCCGCGTCGCGCAGACGAAACCGCTGCAGCTTGCCGGTTTCAGTGCGCGGCAGCGAATCGCGGAATTCAATGGCGCGCGGGTACTTGTACGGTGCGATTTGCTGCTTCACGTAGTCCTGCAATTCGCGCGCGATCTCCGCGGACGGCGCATGGCCCGGCCGCAACACGACAAACGCCTTGACGATCTGGCCACGCTCTTCGTCGGCCACGCCGATCACGCCGCACTCGGCGACTGCCGGGTGCAACAGCAGGGCCGACTCGACTTCGGGGCCGGCGATGTTGTAGCCGCCGCTGATGATCATGTCGTCGGTGCGCGCCTGGTAGACGAAATAGCCGTCGGCGTCGACCAGGTAGGCGTCTCCCGTGAGGTTCCAGCCCTGCTGCACGTAGTCGCGTTGGCGTTCGTCGCCGGGCACCGTCAGGTAGCGACAGCCCGTCGGCCCCTTGATCGCGAGGCGCCCCACCTGGCCCGCCGGCAGCGGCCGGCCCGAATCGTCGAGCACACACGCGATATAGCCCGGCACCGGCGTTCCCGTCGCGCCGGGCTTGGCGTGCGCTTCGTCGTGCGAGATGAAAATGTGCAGCAGCTCGGTGGAGCCGATGCCGTCGATGATCTCGATGCCGCTCGCCTGTTTCCACAGCAAACGCGTCGCCGCGGGCAGCGCCTCGCCGGC
>JBEBHW010000828.1:0-1733 GCA_040081145.1 Burkholderiaceae bacterium | reverse complement strand
TCACTGAGCCAACCGAAAAACGCTGGTGGCAGCAACGACTGGAAAGCGTGCGCAGCAAGCCCAGCTTCAGCGTCGAGGGCAAAAAGCACATCCTGGAACGCCTCACGGCCGCTGAGGGGCTGGAGCGATTTCTACACACCAAATACGTGGGGCAGAAGCGCTTTTCTCTCGAGGGAGGCGAGAGTTTCATCGCAGCGATGGACGAACTCGTGCAACGCGCCGGCGCAAACGGCGTGCAGGAAATCGTCATCGGCATGGCGCACCGCGGGCGCCTCAATGTTCTCGTCAATACGCTGGGCAAGATGCCCAAGGATTTGTTTGCCGAGTTCGACCACACCGCCCGCGAAGACCTGCCTTCGGGCGACGTGAAGTACCACCAGGGTTTCTCGAGCGACGTGACGACGCCCAAAGGTCCGGTGCACCTGAGCCTCGCGTTCAACCCGTCGCACCTGGAAATCGTCAATCCCGTCGTCGAGGGTTCGGTGAAAGCGCGCCAGGACAGGCGCGGCGACACCGACGGCGACACCGTGCTGCCCATCATCGTGCACGGCGACGCTGCGTTCGCCGGCCAGGGCGTCGTGATGGAGACGCTCGCGCTCGCGCAAACGCGCGGGTACTATACCGGCGGCACGGTGCACGTGGTGATCAACAACCAGATCGGCTTCACCACGTCGGATCCGCGCGATTCGCGCTCGACGCTCTATTGCACCGACGTCGTGAAGATGATCGAAGCGCCGGTGCTGCACGTGAACGGCGACGACCCGGAAGCCGTGGTCCTCGCCACGCAGCTCGTGCTCGACTATCGCCAGGAGTTCAACAAGGATGTCGTGATCGACATCGTGTGCTTCCGCAAACTCGGCCACAACGAGCAGGACACGCCGGCGCTGACGCAGCCGCTGATGTACAAGAAGATCGGCCAGCACCCCGGAACGCGCAAGCTCTACGGCGAGCGTCTCGTCACGCAAGGCGTGCTTCCCGCCGACGGGCCTGACGCCATGGTCAAGGACTTTCGCGCCGCGCTGGAAGCGGGCAAACACACCGTCGATCCGGTGCTGACCAACTACAAGAGCAAGTACGCCGTCGACTGGGCGCCGTTCCTCGGCAAGAAGTGGACCGACGCGTCGGACACTGCGTTGCCTCTGGCCGAAGTGAAGCGCCTGTCCGAGCGTCTGACGACGGTGCCGCCGAACTTCAAGGTGCATTCGCTCGTCGAGAAGGTTTTGGCGGATCGCGCTGCAATGGGGCGGGGCGAGGTCAAGGTCGACTGGGGCATGGGCGAGCACCTCGCCTACGCGTCGCTCGTGGCGAGCGGCTACGCGGTGCGCCTGTCGGGCGAAGACTGCGGGCGCGGCACGTTCACGCACCGCCACGCCGTCCTGCACGACCAGAACCGCGAGAAGTGGGACGAAGGCACGTACACGCCGCTGCAACACGTTGCCACCGGCCAGGCGCCGTTTGTCGTGATCGACTCGCTGCTCTCCGAAGAAGCCGTGCTCGGTTTCGAGTACGGTTATGCATCGGCCGAGCCGAACACGCTGGTGATCTGGGAGGCGCAGTTCGGCGACTTCGTGAACGGCGCGCAGGTCGTGATCGACCAGTTCATCGCCTCGGGCGAAGTCAAGTGGGGCCGCGCCAATGGCATCACGCTGATGCTGCCGCACGGCTACGAAGGCCAGGGCCCCGAGCATTCGTCGGCGCGCCTGGAGCGTTTCATGCAGCTCGCTGCCGACAGC
>JBEBHW010000136.1:0-8084 GCA_040081145.1 Burkholderiaceae bacterium | reverse complement strand
CCTCAAGCCCATGTCGGAGATCGTGCACACGCGCCCGCCGGGCTTTTGCACCGGCTGCCCGGAGCGGCCGATCTTCACTGCGATGAAACTGCTCGAGCGTGAGATCGGCGAGCACCATGTGTCGGCCGACATCGGTTGCCACTTGTTTTCGATCCTGCCGCCGTTCAACCTCGGCAACACGACGATGGGTTACGGCCTGGGCACCGCTGGCGCCTCGGCGATGAATTCTCCCGGTGGCGCGGCAGCGGCGAACCTGCCTGCGGGCAAACGCGCGATCAGCCTGATGGGCGACGGCGGCTTTTGGCACAACGGGCTAACGAGCGGCATCGCGCACGCCGTATTCAACCGATCCGACAACCTGACGGTGATCGTCGACAACAGCTACACGTCGGCCACGGGCGGGCAGGACATCCTGTCTTCCGTCGCAGCGAACCCGACGCGCAGCACCGGCCACGCGATCGAAAAAGCGGTGCGGGGTGTCGGCGTGAAATGGGCGCGCACGGTGGAGCACACCTACGATCTGGCGAGCATGCGCGCGGCGCTGAAAGACGCGTTGACGACGCAGGAGCGCGGGCCGAAAGTCGTGATCGCGCGCAGCGAATGCATGCTCAACAAGCAGCGCCGCGAGAAACCGCTGCAGCGTGCTGCGGTGGCTTCGGGCAAGCGCATGGTTCGCGAGCGCTTCGGCATCGATTCCGACACGTGCACGGGCGACCACTCGTGCATCCGCCTGTCGGGCTGCCCGTCGCTGTCGATCAAGACCAACCCCGATGCGCTGCGCACCGACCCGGTGGCCACTGTGCTCGACTCTTGCGTCGGCTGCGGCCTGTGCGGCGAAGTCGCGCACGCTGCGGTGTTGTGCCCGTCGTTCTACCGGGCAGAGATCGTCAGCAACCCGACACCGTGGGACAAGCTGCGCGAGCGTGTGCGCAGCGCCGTGATCGGCTGGCTGCAAAAGCGCTCCGCCGCGCGGCGTGCGCGCTTCGCGTTTTAGTCAAGGGCTCGACGTGGCGCAGCCGATCAAGATTGCGATCCTCGCCATGGGCGGCGAGGGCGGTGGCGTGCTCGCTGACTGGATCGTGTCTCTCGGCGAACACAACGGCTTCATCGCGCAGACGACGTCGGTGCCCGGCGTCGCGCAGCGCACCGGGGCGACGATCTACTACGTCGAGCTCTTCCCGGGCGAGGCGGCCGAAGCCGCAGGCGCGGCGCCGGTGCTCGCGCTCATGCCCTTGCCGGGCGATGTCGACATCGTTCTCGCCTCCGAGCTCATGGAAGCGGGCCGCGCCGTGCAGCGAGGTCTTGTGACGCCCGACCGCACGACCCTCATCGCTTCGACGCACCGCGTCTACGCAATGTCGGAAAAGGTCGCGATGGGCGACGGCCGCAGCGACAGCGCGGCCCTGCTTGCGCAGGCAAAAGCCGCGGCGCAGCGCTTCGTCGGCTACGACATGGCGTCTGCCGCAGAGGAAGGCCACAGCGTCATCAGCGCCGTGCTGTTCGGTGCGCTCGCCGGCACGGGCGTTTTGCCCTTCGATCGCGAGCAGTTCGAAGCGACGGTTCGGCGCGGCGGCGTGGGCGTGAAGGCGAGCCTGGTCGCGTTCGGCAAGGCATTCGAGCGCACGGCGGCGGGCGCCGCCGAGGCTTCGCTCGCGCCCGCGCAGGCCAGCGCCAACCCGCCTGTGCCTCGCGCCGCGCACCCCGCGGTACAGGCATTGCTCGACGAGGCGGAGCGCCGCTATTCGGGTGACACCCTCGCGGTGGTGATCGAGGGCCTGCGCCGCCTCGTCGACTACCAGGACCCGGCCTATGCGGCGCACTACCTGAGGCGCCTGGACTCCGTGCACGGAGCCGAGCGTGCGCGCGACGCTGAGTCAACCGTGCTGACGCGCGAAGTGGCGCGCTTTCTCGCGCTGTGGATGTCGTACGAAGACACGATCCGCGTCGCCGACCTGAAGACCCGCGACTCGCGTTTTTCACGCGTGCGTGGCGAGGTGCGCGTCGCCGCCAACCAGGTGCTGGCGATCAACGAATACATGCACCCGCGCCTGCAGGAAATCGCCGACACGCTGCCCGCCGGTGTCGGGCGCTGGTTGCTGCGTTCCGGCGTGGCCCGGCGCCTTGTCGAGCGTCGCACCTCCAAAGGCCGGGTGATCCAGACGAGTTCGCTGCGCGGCTACCTGATGCTCAGCATCGTCGCCGGGTTGCGACGCTGGCGGCGCAGCACGCTGCGCTTTGCCGCCGAGCACCAGCGCATCGAGGCTTGGCTCGACGACATCCGCGAAGCCTCTGCGACCGATCTGGACCTGGCGATTGAAATCGCGCGCTGCCAGCGCCTTGTGAAAGGCTATGGCGACACGCACGAGCGTGGCGTGCGCAACTTCATGACACTGCGCGGCCTATGGAAAAACGGCGCCCCGCCGATTGCGGCAAGCGCACTCGCGGGCCTGCGCGACGCCGCACTCGCCGACGACCAAGGCGTAGCGCTGCATGCCGCGATGCAAGGCCTCGCACCGAACCCCCAGGAGGGCTGAACGTGGACCGGCAAACCCGCTACCGAGACGACCCAGACACGATCGCCGCGCTCGTGCGCGATACCGAGATTCACAAAGACTGCTACATCGACGCTGATGTTTTCGCGCTCGAGATGGAGCACCTGTTCAGCAATGCCTGGGTCTATGTCGGCCACGCGAGCCAGGTACCGAACGTGGGCGACTTCTACAGCACGACGGTGGGCGATCAGCCCGTCGTGATGGTGCGCCACATCGACGACAGTGTGCGCGTGCTGCACAACCGCTGCGCGCACAAGGGCGTGCAGGTTGCGCCCGAGGGCCACGGCAACACGGGCAAGTTCTTCCGCTGCCCGTATCACGCGTGGACGTACCGCACCGACGGAACGCTGCTCAATACGCCGCTGCGCGAAGGCTACGCGAACACCGGTTTTGAGCACTGCGAAGCAAGCCGCGGCATGGCCAGCGTGGGCGCAGTCAAGGTGTACCGCGACTTCGTGTTCTGCCGCTTGAACGCCACAGGCATGGGCTTCGAAGAATTCTTCGGCGAGTCGCTGTCCACGCTCGACAACATGGTCGATCGCTCGCCCGAGGGCAAGCTCGAAGTCGCGGGCGGCGTGATGCGCTACATGCACCGCTGCAACTGGAAGATGCTGGTCGACAACCAGACCGACACCTGCCACCCGATGGTCGCGCACCAATCTTCCGCCGGCACGGCGGTGCGCGTCTGGCAGGAGGCGCCGGCCGGAACGCCCAAGCCGATGGCGGTGGAACTGTTCGCACCCTTCGTCAATCCGTATGAGTTTTTCGAAGGCATGGGGATTCGCGTCTGGGCCAACGGCCACGGTCACACGGGTGTGGCCGACTCGATCCACGCCGCGTATTCGCCCGTTCCCGGCTACTGGGAAGCGATGGCCGCCGCTTACGGCGAAGAGCGGGCCAGGAAAATCCTCGGCGAAGTGCGCCACAACACGGTCTACTTTCCCAACATCATGGTCAAGGGACCGATCCAGATGCTGCGCCTCTTCAAGCCCATCGCGGCCGATCGAACGCTCGTCGAGTCGTGGACATTTCGGCTCAAGGGCGCGCCCGACCTGCTGCTGGAGCGCACGCTCATGTACAACCGGCTTGTCAACGCGCCCACGTCGGTGGTGGGCCACGACGACCTCGAGATGTACGAGCGCGCCCAAGCTGCGCTGCACTCCCGCGGGCGCGACTGGGTGAACGTCGGGCGCTTGTACGACGCTGCGGAGAAGGCCCAAGTGAACGTGGCGACAAACGGAACCAACGAATGGCAAATGCGCAACCAGATGCGCGCCTGGGTGCGATTCATGACGGCGGCAGCATGACGAACCAGCAACTCACCGACTTCATCTATGCCGAAGCGCGCCTGCTCGACGAGCTGCGTTTCGACGACTGGCTGAACCTGTTCACCGAAGACGGCGTGTACTGGATGCCGCTTGCACACGGGCAGACTGACGCGAAGCTGCACGCCTCGTTGATGCATGAAGACAAGCTGCTCCTGAAAATCCGTGTCGAGCGCCTGCACGGCGCGCGCACGTTTTCGCAGCAGCCGCGCAGCCGCTGCCACCATCTGCTGCAGGCGCCCACCATCGAGTCGCGCGACGACGCGTCGCGGGTCTACATCACGCGCACCGCATTCCACTATGTCGAAACGCGAATGGACGAGCAGACGCTCTACGCGGGCTGGGCGACGCACACGCTGGTTGCCGAAGAGGGCCAATTGCGAATCCGGCAGAAGCGCGTCGACCTCGTGAACTGCGACGCCGCGTTCGGCAGCATGCAGCTCTTCATGTAGGGCGCCGTGTGAGCACTCCCCACGCCACGGTCGCTGGCGCGTTCGCTGCATCCGCAGCAAACTGGCCCGAGCTGCCCTTCTTCGAGGTCTTGCCCGAGACCGCCGCAGCCTACGCCATCGCCGCCGGCGCATTGACGTACGCCGCGGCGCAGCAACGCGTGCTCGCACTGCGCGGGGCCTACGCCGCCGCGGGTTACGGCGCGGGGCACCGCGTGGGGGTGTTGTTGGAGAACCGGCCGGCGTTCTTCCTGCACTGGTTCGCGCTGAACGGTCTGGGCGTGTCCGTCGTTCCGATCAGCGCGGACTTGCGCTCGGCCGAGCTGGAGTACCTCGTAGGCCATTCCGAGATAACGCTGGCGGTCGCGCTGCCGCGGCGCCATGCCGACCTGCGAGCTGCTGCTGGGTCCGCCGGCAAGCGGCTCGCGGTGATCGCCGACGGCGACGCGCCTCCCCCTGCGCCCAGTGCCGCGCCCGATGCTCATGCGCCCCCCACCGAGCTGAGCGAATGCGCGCTGCTCTACACCTCGGGCACGACGGGCCGGCCCAAGGGCTGCATCCTCCAGAACCGCTATTTCCTGCACGCCGGGCGCTGGTACCTGAGCGTGGGCGGGCTTTGCGCATTGCGCCCTGGTCAGGAGCGCATGCTCACGCCGCTGCCCGTGGCACACATGAATGCGATGGCGTTTTCCACAATGGCGTGTGTGCAGAGCGGCAGCTGCCTGATGGTGCTCGATCGCTTTCACCCCGGCAGCTGGTGGAACACGGTGCGCGAATCGCGCGCGACGATCGTGCACTACCTGGGCGTCATGCCGTCGATGTTGATGAAGGCGCCCGCGAGCAACGACGATGCGCGCCACGCGGTGCGCTTCGGCTTCGGCGCTGGAGTCGACAAGGCCTTGCACGCACCCTTCGAAGCGCGCTTCGGCTTCCCGCTGCTCGAAGCTTGGGCGATGACGGAAACCGGCGCCGGCGCCGTGATCATGGCCAACGCCGAGCCGCGTTGCGTGGGAACGAGTTGTTTCGGTACCGAGAGCCAAGACGTTCTGGTGCGCGTTGTCGGCGACGATGGCAACGAGGCCGGCGTGGGCCAGCCTGGCGAGCTGCTCGTGAAGCGCGCCGGCGCGGACGCGCGTTACGGCTTCTTCGCGGGCTACCTGAAGGACGCGCAAGCCACCGATGAAGCGTGGCAAGGCGGCTGGTTCCACACCGGGGACATCGTGAGCCGCGATGCGCAAGGCCTACTTCACTTCATCGACCGGCGCAAGAACGTGATCCGCCGCAGCGGCGAGAACATCTCCGCAGTGGAAGTGGAAAGCGTGCTGAGCCAGTTGCCCGAGGTGAAGGCCTGCGCGGTGGCAGCGACGCCCGATGAGCTGCGTGGCGACGAAGTGCTGGCGTGCATCGTCACGCACGCGCCGGTGCGCGAGGCCGAGCGCGAAGCGCTGGCCCGGCGAATCGTGACGCATGCACTCGATCAGCTCGCGTACTACAAGGCGCCGGGGCATGTGGCCTTCGTCGACGCTTTGCCTCTCACACCATCGCAAAAGATTCAGCGCGGGGAGCTGAAGACGCTCGCATCCGCTCTGCCGGGGCAAGCGCACTGCATCGATACTCGCGCGATGAAGAAGCGGCAGGCTTGAGATGAGACTTCGAACTCATTTGTTGAAGCTTGGGTCTGTTTTCCGCCCTCTGCCGCCATTCGGAACGAGGTTCCTGCCAATGGTGCGACGCCAGGGCGGCGGCGGTGCCCCCGTGCTCCGGCCCACGCTCGCGGGGCACCGTCGAGAACCACCAAGCGAAGCCCCGTCAACGCGCGATTTGCGCTGCCCGCGCTGGCAGACACCGCGAATGGGGCCTACGCCCGGGGGCACCACCGCCACCCTGCTGCATACGGCGCTGGCCTGCAACGCATTCGCATGCCGCTCGGGTGCCGGGGCAGGTGGCTTGGGGTACGGGCGCAGGCCCCCATTCGCGGTGTCCTCAACCTTTGCAAGAGATCACGGTATTGATGGCGCAGCGCTTGCAGGCCGCCAACGGTGCCCCGCGAGCGTGGGGCCGGAGAACGTACCCCAAGCCACCTGCTCTCGCTCGACCTCCGCACGCATAGCGGACGCTCAATCGGCAGCAACGGATCGAAAGCCGCAGTTCCCCAACGCCGAGTCGTTTCATGCGTCGCGTGACGCACCAAACACGGTGAAGCAGCGCGCATGACGTCGGCGCGCAAGGGCTACGAAGGCGTGGCCGTCGCCGTACCGGTGACGGTGCCCTATGTTCGCTATTCGACGCGCGGTGCGATGTGGTTCCTCGGCCAGGCGGTCCAAGCGCTCATCAAGCAAAGCGGCATCGCCAAGAGCGAGATCGACGGCCTCACGGTGAGCAGCTTTTCGCTGAGCCCTGACACCGCAGTCGGTGTGACGCAGCACCTGGGGTTGAGCCCACGCTGGCTCGATCATTTGCCCAACGGCGGCGCCTCGGGCGTGATGGCGCTGCGGCGCGCCGCGCGTGCGGTGCAGGCGGGAGATGCAAGCGTGGTCGCGTGCATCGCGGCCGACACGAACCACGTCGACTCGTTCCGGCTCATGCTCGGCTCGTTCAGCGGCTTCGCACGCGACGCGACGTATCCGTATGGTTCGGGTGGGCCGAACGCGATCTTTGCCTTCATTACCGCGAACTACATGCGGGAGTTTGGCGCGACACGCGAAGACTTCGGGCGCATCTGTGTCGATCAGCGTACCAATGCGTTGGCGTATGGATCGCGGGTCTTCAAGAAGCCGCTCGGGATCGCCGAGTACCTGAGCGCGCGTCCGATCGCCGAGCCGATTCATCTTTTCGACTGCGTCATGCCCTGCGCGGGCGCCGAGGCGTTTCTGGTGATGAGCGAAGAGCGTGCGCGCGACCTCGGGCTTCGCTACGCGACGCTGCGCGGCGCGATCGAGCGCCACAACGCGTTTGCAGAAGATCCGATCATGGTGCGCGGCGGCTGGCAGGTCGACCTGCCCGAGCTGTACGCGATGGCTGGTGCGAAACCGGAAACAATCGATTTTGTCCAGACCTACGACGACTATCCTGTCATCGTCATGATGCAGTTCGAAGACCTCGGTTTCTGCGCCAAGGGCGAGGGCCCGGCGTTCGTTCGCGCGCACCGTTTGACCTTCGACGGCGACTTTCCGAACAACACGTCGGGCGGCCAACTCTCGAGCGGCCAGGCCGGCGCTGCGGGGGGCTTCATCGGCATGACCGAAGCGATTCGTCAGCTCACCGACGCCACGCCTGGGCGCGCAGTGCAGGGCGCACAACTCGGATTGGTGAGCGGCTTTGGCATGGTCACTTACGACCGCTGCCTGTGCACGGGTGCGGTGATTCTGGGGCGTGAGTCATGAGCCCGCACGGCCGCGCGAAGGGCGAATGCTCCCTCTCGGAGGGACGGCGCGAAGCACCAAGGGAGCGCCCATGACGATGCCCTTGATGAAGCCCAAACGCAAGAACCCGGTGCGGCGCACGCCGCAGATGAACTTGCCGCCGTGGGGCCGCAGCCGCGTTGCGCTCGGCCTGACTGCCGCAGCCGCCGAGGGCCGCTTCGAGTTGCAGGTGTGCGAAGACTGCGCGACGGTTCAGTACCCGCCGCGAGAAGCGTGCAGCGCGTGCGCCTCGCCGCGGCTCAATTGGCGCGCGCAAAGCGGTGCGGGCGAGTTGCTCGCGGTGACGACCTTGCACCACAGCAATGACTTGTTCTTTCGCGAACGCCTGCCATGGCG
>JBEBHW010000135.1:0-8140 GCA_040081145.1 Burkholderiaceae bacterium | reverse complement strand
GGCGAACGCCTGAGCCTGGTGTGGCGCGACAAGCAGATCGAATACAGCCGGCTGCGCTCGATGAGTGCGCGTTACCGGCCGTTTTGGGAGGTCACGCGCGACGCACTGCGCTTTGCGTGCGCCCGGCTCGGTTTGAAGCTGAACACCGAATCCGAAGAGCGCCTCATGGGCCAGTACCGGCACCTCGACGCCTTCGCCGAAAACCGCGATGTGCTCGCCGCCTTGGCGCAGCGCAAGGTGCGCGCCGGCGTCCTGAGCAATGGCGATCCGGACATGTTGGCGTCGGCGGTCGCGCACGCCGGTTTCGGCGCCTGGCTCGACCCGGTCCTGAGCGTGCAGGCGACGCAGCGGTTCAAGACCGACCCGGCCACCTACGCCCTGGGCACTGCGGCGCTTGGCCTGCATGCCGCAGACGTTCTGTTCGTCTCGAGCAACGGCTGGGACGCCATCGGCGCGACGTGGTTCGGCTACACGACGCTGTGGGTGAACCGCGCCGGCCTGCCGCTCGAGGAGCTCGGGACCGAGCCGACGCGAACCGGCTCGAGCTTGCGCGACGTGCTCGAATTTTTCCCGTGTGAAACGCCTTTGGCGCAGGATCCCGCATGACCTCTCGAACCCGCCGCGAACGACTCCTGGTTGCAGACCCCCTGTTGCGCTTTGTCGAAGACGAACTCCTTCCCGCGATCGGCGTGACCAGCGAGCGCTTCTGGCGCGGCCTGGATGCCATCGTGCACGACCTGGCGCCGAAGAATCTGGCGTTGCTTGCCGAACGCGACCGGCTCCAGGTCGCGCTCGACGATTGGCATCGTGCGCACCCCGGGCCGATCGCCGACATGGCGGCGTACCGGCGCTTCCTCGAAGGCGTCGGCTACCTGCAACCGGTGCCCCAGGGCACGGCAACGACGACGACCCAGGTCGACGCCGAACTCGCGCTTCAAGCCGGCCCGCAACTCGTCGTTCCCTTACTGAATGCGCGTTACGCGCTGAACGCAGCAAACGCGCGCTGGGGCTCGCTCTACGACGCGCTGTACGGCACCGACGTCATTCCCGAGAGCGACGGCGCAACGCGGGCCGGCGTCTACAACGCCCGCCGCGGCGCTGCCGTGATCGCCTACGCCAGGAACTTCCTTGATCGGTGCGCGCCGCTTGCCGGCGGAGCTTCGCACCGCGACGCGCAAGGCTATGCACTGCGCGACGGACGCCTCGTCGTGAGCCTGCCCGGCGGCGCCACGTCAGCGCTGGCGGACCCGGCCAAGCTCGTCGGCTTCCAGGGCGCCGCCGCAGCGCCGAGTTCGGTGCTGCTGCGCAACCACGGCTTGCACGTCGACATCCGCATCGACCGGACGACGACCATCGGTGCGAGCGACGCCGCAGGCGTCAGCGACATCGTCGTGGAAGCCGCACTGTCGACCATCCTCGACCTGGAAGACTCCGTCGTTGCGGTGGACGCGATCGACAAGGTGCTCGGCTATCGCAACTGGTTGGGCATCTTGCAGGGAACGCTCAGCGAAACGCTGGACAAGGGCGGCAAGCGCATCGTGCGCCGCCTCAACCCGGATCGCCACTACACCACGCCGGAAGGCGGCGAACTGCGCCTGCACGGCCGGTCCTTGCTGTTCGTGCGCAACGTCGGTCACTTGATGACGAACCCGGCCGTCCTGTACGGCGCAGCGCAAGAAGTTCCAGAAGGCATTCTCGACGCTGTGGTGACGACGGCGATCGCCATTGTCGACTTGCGGCGCCGCGGCAGCCCGGGCATCGTCAACTCGCGAAGCGGATCGGTCTACATCGTCAAGCCGAAGATGCACGGTGCTGCCGAAGTCGGCTTCGCGAGTGAATTGTTCGCGCGCGTCGAGACGATGTTGGGGCTGGCGCCGAACACCGTCAAACTCGGCATCATGGACGAAGAGCGCCGCACCAGCGTCAATTTGCAGGCGTGCATCGCCGCGGCCGCGTCGCGTGTCGCGTTCATCAATACCGGTTTTCTCGATCGCACAGGCGACGAAATGCACAGCAGCATGCACGCCGGGCCGATGCAACGCAAAGGCGACATGAAATCGAGCACCTGGCTCGCGGCCTACGAGCGCAGCAACGTCCAGTTGGGTTTGACGTGCGGCTTGCGCGGCAAGGCGCAAATCGGCAAAGGCATGTGGGCGATGCCCGATTTGATGGCGGCGATGCTGCAGCAGAAGATCGCGCACCCCCGGGCCGGCGCGAACACGGCCTGGGTGCCTTCGCCAACCGCCGCGATCTTGCACGCACTGCATTACCACGAAGTCGACGTTGCCGCGCTGCAAAAGACTCTCGAAGAGGACGACCCGAGTCGAGACAGCGACAAGCTCCTGACCGACATGCTGTCGATTCCGGTCGTCGCGCAGGCGCACTGGAGCGCATCTGAGCGCCAACAAGAACTCGACAACAACGTGCAGGGCATTCTGGGCTATGTGGTGCGTTGGGTCGACCAAGGCGTGGGCTGCTCGAAAGTGCCCGACATCCACAACGTCGGCCTGATGGAAGACCGCGCGACCCTGCGCATCAGCAGCCAGCACATCGCCAACTGGCTGCTGCACGGGGTAGTGAGCGAGGCGCAAGTGCGCGCCACGCTGGCGCGCATGGCGGGTGTGGTCGACGCGCAAAACGCTGCTGACTTGCTGTACCGACCGATGGCCGGGGACCTCGCGAATTGCGCGGCGTATCAGGCGGCGTGCGACCTCGTCTTCAAGGGCTTGACGCAACCCAACGGCTACACCGAGCCGCTGCTGCACGCGTGGCGCCTCAAAGTCAAGGCTGCCGAGTCGGCGCAGTCGCCTGCCTGACGCGCCGATGTCCGCTTCCCGCGCGCCGGCACCTTGCGACGTTCTCGTGATCGGTGCCGGCCCGGCAGGCAGCGCCTGCGCCTTGTGGCTCGCGCGCGCCGGTGTGCGCGTGAACCTGGTCGACGCCCAGGCGTTTCCGCGCGACAAGGTCTGCGGTGATGGCTTGATCCCCGACGCGCACGCCGCGATGCAGCGGCTGGGCGTTCTGGACGAAGTCATGGCCGCCGCGCACCGTGTCGGTCACGTCGCGTGCATCGCGCCACGCGGCGGGCGGATCGATGTGCCCGGCGCGCTTGCCGTCCTGCCGCGGCGCGAGCTCGACGACATCCTGCGTGCCGCCGCGGTGCGCGCCGGCGCGAGCTTTCACGCGCCCTGGCGCTTCGAGGCACCGTGCGTCGTGAATGAGCGCGTAGTGGGTGCGCGGCTGAAATCGGGCGATCAAAGCGCCGAGCTCGATGCGCGCTGGGTCGTCCTTGCCACCGGCGCGATGCCGCAGGCGCTGATGGCCGCCGACATGTGCACACGCCGTGTCCCCACCGGCGTGGCGTTGCGCGGCTACGTGAAGAACGATGCGATGGCGCAGCGCATCACTGAGCTCGAAGTTGTGTGGCATCGGCGTCTGCGGCCCGGCTACGCCTGGATCTTCCCCTGCGGCGACGGCGTCTTCAACATCGGCGCGGGCGTGTTGCACAGCCACTCCGAAGTTCGAGACGACGGCAAGGTGGGGATGAAAGACGTCAACTTGCGCGACTTGCTGAAGGTCTTTGCCGAGTGCTATGCCCCGGCGCGCGCGCTCATGGCGGGCGGCACGCTGCTGGGTGACTACAAAGGCGCGCCGCTGCGCTGCACGCTGGAAGGCGCGCGCTGGAGCCGCCCGGGCCTGCTCGTCACCGGCGAAGCTGCGGGAAGCACTTACGCGTTCACCGGTGAAGGCATCGGCAAGGCCATGGAAACCGGCATCCTCGCCGCGCAAGCGCTGCTCGCTGCCCGCAGCGCCGAGGACCACGACGACGCGGCGGTCTGCACCGCTTACGACGCGTCACTTGCCGCGCTGAAACCGCGCTTCGATTTGTACGAGCGCGCGAACCACGTCAACGCGCACCCCTGGCTCGCCGACCTGCTGATCTGGCGCGCCCGGCGCAGCGCGCGGCTGCGCAAGCGCATGGCGGGCGTGCTCGACGAAACCAGCAACCCCGGCCACCTCATCACGCTGAAGGGCATCGCCCGGCTGTTCACGGAGTAGCTTCGCGCCCGGTTCGCGTTTCTCGCGATGCGCGCCACAGGCCGAAGCGGTGACACTCGGTGTTCCGCCGAACCTGTGAACCGCCTGCGCAATGACCCCTGCCTCCGCCCCCGACCCCCGCTTTGACGTCTTCTACCGCCATGACGACCTGACCCAGCTGCTGTTCAGCTACGCCCTCGCGTATCCGAGCCTGGTGGCGGTGGCTTCCATCGGCAAAAGTCACGAGGGCCGCGACATCTGGGTCGCTACGGTGACGAACACGAACACCGGCAGCGACCAGGACAAGCCGGCGTTCTGGGTCGACGGCAACATCCATGCTGCCGAGTTGACCGCGAGCACGACGGTCTTGTACTACCTGAACTGGCTCGTCAAAGGCTACGGCGGCGCGGGCGACGAAGGCCGCGCGATCTCCCACTTGCTCGATACGCGTGTGCTCTACCTGTGCCCGCGCCTGAACCCGGACGGCGCCGAACTCGCACTCGCAGACCGGCCGCGCCACATCCGCTCCAGCACGCGCCGCTACCCGTTCGACGAAGACGCGGTCGAAGGCCTCACGATCGAAGACATCGACGGCGACGGCCGCATGCTCTCGATGCGCATTCCCGACCCGCATGGCGCGTACAAGAAGAGCGAACTCGACTCGCGCCTGATGGTGGCGCGCGAACCCGGCGAGTTCGGCGGCGAGTACTTCCGCGTCATGCCCGAAGGCTTGCTGCTCAATTACGACGGACTCAGCGTCAAGGTGAACCCGGATGCCGAAGGGCTGGACCTGAACCGCAACTTTCCGGGCTTCTGGCGCCAGGAATTCGAGCAGGTGGGCGCAGGACCCTTCCCGACCAGCGAGCCCGAAGTGCGCGTCATGGTCGACTTCGTGATCCAGCACCCGAACATCGGCGCGGCGATCAGCTATCACACACACAGCGGCGTGATCCTGCGGCCGTTTGGCACGCAAAGCGACGACGAAATGATCCCGGAAGACCTGTGGTCGTACAAGCGCTTCAGCGAACTCGGTGCCAAGCTCACCGGCTACCCGGCGATCAACATCTTTGCCGACTTCAAATACCATCCCAAGGAAGTCATCGGCGGCACGCAGGACTGGTTTTACGAACACCTGGGCGCGCTGTTCTGGGTTGTCGAATTGTGGTCGCCCAACAAAGAAGCCGGAATCACCGACTACAAGTGGATCGACTGGTACCGCGAGCACCCGGCGACCGATGACCTGAAATTGCTGCAGTGGAGCGATCAGCAGTGCGACGGCCAGGCGCACGCCGACTGGAAACCGTTCCAGCATCCGCAATTGGGAGCGGTGGAAATCGGTGGCTGGGACAAGATGAACTACTGGCGCAACCCACCGCCGCAATTGCGCGAGCGCGAGGCGGCGCGCTTCCCGGGCTGGATGACGCAACTCGCGCTGTCGCTGCCCAGGTTGGAGTTGCTGCGCACCGAAGTGCGCGCCCTCGGCCCGGACACCTGGCGCATCAAGTTTGCCGTCGCCAACAGCGGCTGGTTGCCCGCCTACGTGACGAAACGCGCGCTTGCGCGCAAAGTGGTTCGCGGCGTGATTTTCGAGATCCATTTGCCGCCGGGCAACGCCGAGGTTTCGCTGATCGGCGGCAAGCCGCGCATCGAGGGGCCGCAACTCGAGGGCCACGCGCCCAAACAATCGCTGCACGCTTTTTTGCCGAACCGCGAAATCACCGCGGATCGCGCCGTCGCCGAATGGGTGGTGCGCGCGCCCAAGGGAACGCACCTCGCGCTTACGGCACGTGCCGACCGTGCCGGTGCGGTGCGCACCGAAGTCAGCCTGGACTGATCATCAAGCGTCATCCTGGCGAAAGCCGGACGTTGTGCTGCCAGGTGGCAAACGCCGGGCGCCGGCTTGCGCTGGCGTGACAACTCAAGACGCCTTTTCGACGGCCTTCGGCGGCTCGAAGCGCTGTGGCGGTCGCTCGGCTCGTGCGTAGAGGGGCTCGACTTTGTGCAGGTTTACCTCAATGTCTTTGATGCGTGTCGGGCCGCTCGGGTGGGTGCTGAGAAAGGGCGGCGGCGCGCCCTTGCTTGCGGTGGCCATCTTTTGCCACAGCGTCACGCCCGACGCCGGGTCGTAGCCGGCGCGCGCCGCGAGTTCCAGACCGATCAAGTCGGCCTCCGACTCGTCTTCGCGGCCGAACTTGAGCGTCAGCAGCTGCCCGCCCAAGTCGCCCACGGTGCGCCCCACGTTGCCCAGCCCAAACAGCGCGGAGCCGATTTCAAGCGCCCCGCGAGTGGCCATGTTCTTGCCCATGCGTTCGCGTGCGTGTTCGCGCAGCGCGTGCGCCGCTTCGTGGCCCATGATCATCGCAACTTCGTCGTCGGTGAGTTGCAGCTTTTCCAGGATGCCGAAGTAGAACGCGATCTTGCCGCCGGGCATGCAAAACGCGTTGATCTGCGAGCTGTTGAGCAGGTTCACTTCCCACTTCCACTGGCGCGCGCGCTCGTTCCACTCGTAGGTGTGGGGCCGAATGCGCTGCTCGATGGCGCGCAGGCGGATGAGTTGCGGATGGTTGTCAGGGGCAAGCGCCTTCTTGTCCGCGGCCTGCTGCTGCAATTGCAGATACTGCTGCGTCGCGGCGCGTTCCACCTGATCTGCCGAAACGAGCTTGGTGAAGCTCGATTGTTTGCCCACCTCCACGCCTTCGCGCGCCCACGCGGGCCACGCCGCGGCTGCGGCGCCACCCAGGAGGGCGGCACCGAACAGCCGGCGCTGCGGCGACAACGCGCGTGTGCAGCAGGCGCACCCCCCACTCGGCCAGGGTCTCAAGCGCGTCTCAGACTCGTCGTTGAACATCATCGTTTCCTGTCATGGTCGCATTCGCACGGCACGCGCGGCGCGCCTTCTAACGCGAATCGGCGCGATCCAGCATACGCCGCACCTGCGGCAGCAAGACGTACGCCGGAAAGCTCAGCCAAAACGTCAGGAAAAAGTATGCCGCATAGCCCATCTCCTGGGCGCCGATGCCGCCAGCCCAGCCGGCGACCGCGCGACTGAAGGCGAAGATGCTCGACAAAATGGCGTACTCGGTCGTCGCTTTCGCGCGGCTTGTGATCGCCATCAGAAACGCGAGGAACGCGCCGGTCCCCAGGCCGCCGGTGAAACTCTCCAGGCCGCTCGCTGCGTAGACGAGTGCCTGCTGCGCCAGGCCCGGGTCGCCGGCTGGCCCCAGGCTGGGCAACACCCACGCCGCCCACGCATAACCGAGGTTGGACAGCGCCTGCCATAAGCCCAGCACCCACAAGCCCTTGTAGATACCGCGCGTATCGACGTACCAGCCGCCCAGCAGGCCGCCGGCGATCGACAACGCCAGGCCCAGATTCACGCTCACCAGGCCGATCTGTTGCGCGGTGAAGCCGCTGTCGACCCAGAACGGCTTGACCATGAAGCCCATCGCCGCGTCGCCGAGTTTGAACAGCAAGATGAACAACAGGATGGCGAGCATCCCCGGGCGCGACAGCAATTCAACCCAGGCGCCGAACACCGGCCCCTGGCGCAGGAGTTGCGCGCGCGGCTGGCGCGCCGCGTGCACCATGACTCCTGCACCGAGAAACATCAGGCCCACGGGAATTGCGCCCTTGAACCACCAGGTGTCGCTGTACACCGCAACAAGCGGCCATCCCGCAAAGCGCCCGAGCGGCGCCAAGCCGGGCCAGAGCAAGCCGAGAAAGACGCAGGCGAGCGCGAGCACCCACAGCGGTTGGTCGCGCAGCAGGCCAAATTCAGCGGCGACACTGCTGCGGTCGCTGACCACCACTTTCTCTGCAGGTGCGAGCAAGGCACAGGCGGCGTTGACGCCGAACATCGCGCCACCCAGAAAGTAGGCAACGCCCCAACCGAGCCAGCCCGAGACCATCAGCAGGACACCCGCGAAGATCATGCCGACCCGGTAAAAACCGATGCGAAAGCCGTTCGCCAGGCCGTATTCCTGCCGGTCCAGCAGCTCGATCGTGTAGCCGTCGGTGGCGATGTCATTCGTCGCTGAGAGCACCGTGAACAGGCCGATCGCGACCCAGACCCAAGGCCCGATCGACAGCCCCGTGCCGGCGG
>JBEBHW010000134.1:0-8163 GCA_040081145.1 Burkholderiaceae bacterium | reverse complement strand
TGATCTGCCCGTTCGCCAAGGGCGGCAAGGTCGGCCTGTTCGGCGGCGCCGGCGTGGGCAAGACGGTGAACATGATGGAACTCATCAACAACATCGCCAAGGCGCACTCCGGCCTGTCGGTGTTTGCCGGCGTGGGCGAGCGCACGCGTGAGGGCAACGACTTCTATCACGAGATGGCCGACTCCAAGGTCGTCGATCTGGAGAACCTGCCGGCGTCGAAAGTGGCCATGGTCTACGGCCAGATGAACGAGCCGCCGGGTAATCGCCTGCGTGTCGCGCTGACCGGCTTGACGATTGCGGAATCGTTCCGCGACGAAGGCCGCGACGTGCTCTTCTTCGTCGACAACATCTACCGTTTCACGCTCGCCGGAACCGAAGTCTCGGCGCTGCTCGGGCGCATGCCTTCGGCGGTGGGTTATCAGCCGACGCTGGCCGAGGAAATGGGCCGCCTGCAAGAGCGCATCACTTCGACCAAGGTCGGTTCGATCACTTCGATTCAGGCCGTCTACGTGCCGGCCGATGACTTGACCGATCCCTCGCCCGCGACCACCTTCGCGCACCTGGACGCGACCGTCGTGCTGTCGCGCGACATCGCGTCGCTGGGCATCTACCCGGCGGTGGACCCACTGGACTCCAACTCGCGCCAAGTGGACCCGAACGTCGTCGGCGAAGATCACTATTCGACGACGCGTGCCGTGCAAGGCACGCTGCAGCGCTACAAGGAACTGCGCGACATCATCGCGATTTTGGGCATGGACGAGTTGAGCCCGGAAGACAAGTTGGCGGTGGCGCGCGCGCGCAAGATCCAGCGCTTCCTGTCGCAGCCCTTCCACGTCGCCGAAGTCTTCACCGGGACGCCCGGCAAGTATGTGCCGCTCAAGGAAACGATCCGCGGCTTCAAGATGATCGTTGCCGGCGAATGCGACCACCTGCCCGAGCAGGCGTTCTACATGGTCGGCACGATCGACGAAGCCTTCGAAAAAGCGAAGAAAATCCAGTAAGGCTGCGTCGCTGAGGACTGCATCATGGCCACCATTCACGTCGACGTCGTTTCCGCCGAAGGCAGCATCTTCTCCGGCGAGGCGAAGTTCGTCGCGCTGCCCGGTGAAATGGGCGAGCTCGGAATTTACCCGCGGCACACGCCGCTGATCACGCGCATCAAGCCCGGTGCGGTGCGCATTGTTCGCGCCGACAACGACGAAGAGGAGTTCGTTTTTGTCGCCGGAGGCATTCTCGAAGTTCAGCCCACGACGGTGACGGTGCTCGCCGACACCGCGATTCGCGGCCACGATCTCGATGAAGCGAAGGCCACGGAAGCGAAGAAGCTCGCCGAAGAGGCGATGAAGAACGCGAAAAGCGATATCGACTTCGCCAAGGCGCAAAGCGAATTCGCCGCAATGGCGGCGCAAATCGTCGCGCTGCGTAAATTCCGCAAGAAGTAGGCGGCGCTTGCTTGGCGCCGCGCGCTGCGCGCCCGCCCGCTTCAGCGCCGCACGTCGGCGCCCAGGCCCCAGGCGATCAGCGAAAAGCTGAAGAACGCCAGCACCGTGCTCGCCATGATGATGCGCGTGACGCGGCCGTTGTCGGCACCGTAACGTTCAGCCAGGATCGTCACGTTGCTCGCACTGGGCAACGCGGCGGTGAGCACGAGCACGAGCAGCCCGAACGGCGACACGGCGATTCCCACAGCCGAGGCGATGACGCCGAAGCACAGGATCAGGAGCGGGTGCACGAGCAGCTTCACGAGGGCAAGCGGCAGGTAGCCCGACAGCGGTGTCGCGTTCGTGCTGTGCCGTTGCGCGCGCCACAGCACGGCGCCGATCGTGAACAGTGCGACGGGGGTGGCCGCGTCGGCGAGCATCTTCACGATCTGCGTCAACGGCTCCGGCAAGACCAGGCTCGAGGCTTCGAGAGCGGCACCGAGGGCGAACGCCCACGGCAGGGGGTTCGAAGCCGCACCGCGCAGCGCGCGGCCCATCGCGGCGACCAGGCTGTTGGCTTGGTTTCCGGCCTCGTTGGGAGCGATCTGCGCGATCGCCAGGCACAACGAACTCGTCAGCACGAGGTCCACCAGGATCGCACCGATCAAGGGGCCGGCCGCGGGTTCGCCGAGCATCCCGACGATCAACGGAACGCCCATGAAGCCGGCGTTGGGAAACGTCGAGACCAGGGCGCCGAACGCAGCGTCTTTGAGCCCGACCCCAGGGCCTGCGGCCTCGCGGCGCAGCGACAGTGCGATGCACGACAACACCATCAACAACGCGCATGCGGTGTAGATGGCGATCAACCCGGGATCGATGAGTTGCCCAATCGGCCGGCTCGCGCCGAAGCGAAACAGCATGCAGGGCAGGGCGAAGAACAGGACGAAAGTGCTCAGGCCCGGAATCGCCGTCTCGGGCATGACCTGGCGCGCTGCGGCGCCGTAACCGAGCAAGACCACCGCGAAGAACGGGAAAGTGACGGCGAAGATGGCGACCATGGCCGCGCAGTATCGCCGGGCCTAGGCTGCTGCAGGTGCTCGTTGCCGCTAGATCGCCGAGGACGTGGTCGTGCGAAACGGCGACTTGTGGGAGGCCCGACGGCGCTTCACCACCGGCGCGGGTGGCGCCAATTGCCGGCCGGTGCGCCGCTCCAATCCGCCCGGCGCGGTGGCGGGAGCCGAAGCGCGCGCAAATTGACTGCGTCGGTCGTGATTCACTTGCAGCATCGTGTCCAGGTGCAGCAGGCGGCGCCCGGCAACCACCTCGCCAAATTCCGTCGATACCGCATCGAACAAGCGCGGCCGCATGTGCCAGAAGTCGTTCGCGTGGTTCGCAGCGTCGATGCGAGCGGCCAAGACGCGCGCGATGTCGCCGCGAACGTCGTCCAGGATGGTGTGGCACGTGCTGCGCAGCTCGCGCAGACGCTCCGGCGTCGTGGGCAAGATGACGCGCGGCCCGGACTCCTGGAGGCCGGCGACCCAGCTGGCGATCGTCGCGATCAGTCGCATTGCGGTGTTCGGGGATTGACTTTGTCTCGGTCAACCGGCGGATTGCCTGGGCAGCTCATTCTTTGAATCACATCGACTCCCTGTCGTGTCTTGCAATCAGTGTGCGGGGTCCACCGGTGATCGGCAAGACGCCTCGTCGCGTCAATGCTTGCGTGCGCGCACAAATTCACGTGGCCCTGTGCGTAACGGTTTGCGTCGTTGGCCTGCGTCGTTGTGACACGGGGTTAGCGAATGCGTCGCTATGATGCGCAGCCACTGCGCGTGCGCGCGCTGCGCGCCCCACCGTCCCCTTGTCTTCGCTCTCCGATTCTCTGAACGCCGCGCAGATGCAAGCGGTGCACTACCTCGGCGGCCCGTGTCTCGTGCTGGCGGGCGCGGGTTCGGGAAAGACGCGCGTCGTCACGCACAAGATCGCGCGCCTGTTGCAGGCCGGCTACGAACCTTCGCAAATCGCCGCGATCACGTTCACCAACAAGGCGGCGCAGGAAATGCGCGAACGCGCCAAGGCGCTGGTCGGGCCGCGCGCCGCCAAGCCACTCGTCATCAGCACGTTTCACGCGCTGGGCGTGAAGCTGCTGCGCGCCGAGGGCGAGCACATCGGCCTGAAGCCTCAATTCAGCATTCTCGACAGCGACGACGTGCTCGGGCTGCTGCGCGATGCCGGGGGAACGACCGACAACGCATTGGCGCGGCGTTGGCAATGGGCGATCAGTTCGTGGAAGAACCAGGGCCTGGACGCCGCGGCCGCACAGGCGCAGGCCGGCAGCGACGATGAACGGATTGCAGCGCTCGTGATGCAGCGCTTCGAGGAACGTCTGAGCGCGTACCAGGCAGTCGACTTCGACGACCTGATCCTGCTGCCCAACAAGCTCCTCAAGCGCGACGCGTCGGTGCGCGCGCGCTGGCAGGACAAGCTGCGCTATGTGCTCGTCGACGAAGTCCAGGACACGAACACGATCCAGTATGAACTGCTGCAGTCGCTCGTCGGCGAGCGCGCCATGTTCACTGCGGTGGGCGACGATGACCAGGGCATCTACGGCTGGCGCGGCGCGTCGATCGAAAACCTGAAGCAACTGAGCATCGATTTCCCGCAGCTTCGTGTCATCACGCTCGAGCAGAACTACCGATCCACCGGCAGCATTCTGCGCGCCGCGAATGCGGTGATTTCGAACAACCCGAAGCTGTTCGAAAAGAAGCTCTGGAGCGAACTCGGCGATGGCGAGCCGGTGCAGGTGCTCGAGTCCGACAGCGAAGAACACGAGGCCGAACGTGTCGTCGCGCGCATTCAGGCGCTGCGCGCGCAAGGCGGACAAGTCCTGTTCAAGGACTTTGCGGTGCTCTACCGCGCCAATCACCTGGCCAAGGTGTTCGAGAAGGCGCTGCGCCGCGCGAGCATTCCCTACAAGGTCTCGGGGGGGCAGAGTTTTTTCGACCGCACCGAGATCCGCGACCTGTGCGCCTGGCTGCGCCTGATCGTCAACAACGACGACGACCCGGCGTTCCTGCGCGCCATCACCAGCCCGAAGCGCGGCATCGGCCACCAGACACTCACGAGCCTGGGCGAATTTGCGTCGCGCTGGAAGAGCAGCCTGTTCGAAGCCTTGTTCGCTCAAAGCCTGGGCACGGTGCTGCCGGCGCGCAGCGTCGCCTCGTTGCACGAGTTCGGGCGTTACGTGAACGACCTCGAATTCCGCGCCCGCCATACGCGGGGCGCGGAAGAAGCGAAGCCCCTTCTGCTCGGTTGGCTGAACGACATCGCCTACGAGCAGCACTTGCGCGATACGGCAGAAAGCGAAGCGCTCGGGATGAGCCGCTGGTCCAACGTGCTCGACTTCGTCGACTGGATCGCGAAACGCTGCGGCGGCGTGATCGAGAACGACGGCGGTAACTCGATCGAGAGCGAAAAGCTGAGCGTGCTCGACGTCGCGCAAAGCATTTCCGTGATCGTCAGCCTGGCCGAGCGCAGCGACGAACAAGACGTCGTGACCTTGTCGACGCTGCACGCGGCGAAAGGCCTGGAATGGCCGCACGTGGTGCTCGCCGGCGTCAACGAGGGGCTGTTGCCGTTCCAATCCGGCGAAGAGGAGATGACACCGCAGCGCCTCGAGGAAGAACGCCGCCTCATGTACGTGGGCGTGACGCGCGCGCGCCACACCCTCGCCGTGAGCGCCTTGCGCAGGCGCAAGCGCGGCCGCAACACGGTGGTCGCGCTGCCGAGCCGTTTCATCGCGGAAATGAAGCTGAACGAGATCAGCGCCAAAGTCGATCCGCGCGAGCGGCTCAAGGCTTTGCGTGCGGCGGCGCTGCAGCGTTCCGACGCCGCCGCGCTGCTGTTGGCGAACACACCACGTCCCTGAGAGCGCGCCCCAGGCGGCGCGAACGCCGCCGCCGCCCTACATGCCCTTGAACAAACCGCTGAAACTGCGGCTCACTTCGAGCTTCTCGGCGTGCCCCTTCACGCTCACCAATTGCCGGCCGCGCGCGTCGCGGCTCACGCCGGCAATCGCGCGCGTATTCACCAGCGTCGAGCGGTGGATTTGCCAGAACAGGTTGGCGTCGAGTTCGTCAACGAGTTCTTTGATCGGCTTGCGGATCAAGGCCTCAATCGTCGCCGTCTGCACACGCGTGTACTTTTCGTCGGAGATGAAAAACAGCACGTCTTCGACGGGAATCATTTGAATCGTCTGTCCCACCGTCGCCTGGATCCAGCGCAGGTGCGGCGCCGCATTCGGGTTCAGCTGAGTGCTCAGGTTTTGCAGCAGCAGCTGCAGGTTGGGGCGCGAGCCGGCCTCGCCGTTGGGGGCCGCACTGCCGCCTGCGTCCGCGACCGCGGGGTTCGCCCGCTGCGCCAGACGCTTCTTGATGCGCTGCACTGTGAGCGCGAGGCGCTCGCGTTCCGCGGGCTTGAGCACGTAATCGACAACGCCTTGTTCGAACGCGTCCACCGCATACTGGTCGTAGGCCGTGATGAAGACGATTTCACAGCCGGTCCAGGCATCGGCGCAGTCGTCGTCGGTGGGCAACTGCGCAATCTGGCGTGCCGCCTCGACGCCGGTCATGCCGGGCATGCGAATGTCGAGAAAGACCAAGTCCGGGTGATGCGTCTCGGTGAGTTGCACGGCCTCGGTCCCGTTCTTCGCTTCGCCGACGATCTGCAACTCGGGCCAGACCTCGGCCAAGCGCGCGCGCAACTGCTCGCGCATCAGGCGTTCGTCGTCGGCGATGACGCAGCGCACGGGCGGGATCATCGTGGCATGGTAGCCGCATCCGGCGGCGCTTGGGGCGACAGGCGTGGCATCGCCGAGTAGGGAATGGTCAGCGTGACCACCGTGCCGCGAGGCGAATTCGCTTCGATCTCCAGACGCCCCGCGGCGCCGTACAACAATTCGAGGCGCTCGCGGATATTCGAAAGACCGAGGCCGGTGCCGCCCGTCGTGCGATTCGCCGGGTCGTAGCCAACGCCGGTGTCGGCGACCCTCACGCGCAGCGTGCCGTCGTGGATCTCCGCGCCTACGTTGAGCGTCGCCGGTTCGCTGCTCGGCTCCAGGCCGTGCTTGATCGCGTTTTCCACGAGCGACTGCAGCATCATCGGCGGGAACCCCGCCGAGCGCAGGCCCGCGGGCACGTCGATTTTCACGCTCAAGCGCTCCTCCATCCGTACCTTGAGGATTTCCAGATAGGCGGTGATGAGTTCGGCTTCGCGCCCCAGCGTCGTCGTGCTCTCGCGCATCTTGTGCAGCGTGGCGCGCAGGTAGGTGATGAGATTCTTCTGCATCACCGAGGCGCGCGGCGGGTCGGTCTCGATCAAGTGGTCGATCGACGCGAGCGTGTTGAACAAGAAGTGCGGCTCGACCTGTGCCTGCAACGCCGCCATGCGCGCTTCGGCCACCTGGCGCTTCAGCGACTCCGACTCTGCGGTTTCCGTGGCTTGCGCGGCCTTCACCTCGGCCTGAATGCGGCCCTTGTAGGTGATCTTGACCATGATCGAGGCGAAGATCCACAGCAATGCCAGGTTGGGCAAGAAATCGCCCAGGCGAATCTTGTGCACGCGCTGACGTTTCATCGGGAGGGGCTCGGCCACAGCACCGGCTTCGGCGCGCGCCTCCTCGGCTGCCGCTTCGGCTTCTTGGCGCGCCTCTTCGATGGCTGCATCGATCTCGCGGCGCGCCTGCTCGATCGCCTCGTGCACGGCATCTGCAATGGGCCCCGGCGGCAGTTTGATTTCGATCGCGTTCAGCGCGGCGGACGCTGCGGAGGCGGCTTCCTGGACGCGTTTCTCGGCGGCCGACGCGGCCGATGCCGCAGGTGCCGGGGGTGCGGCGTCAGCGGGATCGGCGCGCCCGCGCTTGATGCGAATACCGTCGGCGCCGATGCTGATGTCGACATCGCCCGATTTCGATTTCGCGCCTTCGATGCGGATTGCCGGCCCTTTGCCGGACTTGGATTCAGCCGACTTTTCAATGGTGATTTTCGTCGGCACTTCGGTCACGGTCTGGCTGATCGTCCAGTTGAACGGGGGGATCTCGCTCAAGATGTTGGTGATGATGAGCAGCAGGATCGCCATCACGATGAAGCGCTTCCAGCTGATCGCGACGAGCCAGTTGGCGTACGCGTGAAAGCCGCGGCCGAGCGAAGCCATCAAGGCATTCCAGCGCGGCACGACGGCGGTGGCGAAAGTGGACATGGGGCGGGCGATCAGAAGCAGTGGGAGCGATTCGGCGAATGTACGGTTTGGGCCCTTGTGCGGATATCGGGTTGCGACGCGCTGCGCGCCCGCAGGCACAGCCTGCACGGGTCGCCGACGAAGCGGCGAGCGGCGCCGTCCGGTGCTCACGAACGGGTGTGCTGGATTCGTTCAAAGCCCTCAGGCCAGGTCCCAGACCACACCGTCTCGAACCGCGAGTGCGCTGCGCGCCACCAACTCGCCGACCAGAATTTCGAGCCACTCGTGCAGCGTCACGCCCGCGCCCGCCCCTTGGGCTTCGAAGACTCGCGCAAACATCGGCCGGGCGCAGCCCCACGCCTTCAGTTCGGCCCAAGCTTGTTGGCGTTCTTCCATCAAGTGGTACTTGATCAGCACCTTGGTCGCGTGGCGCGCATGGTGGCGTGGGTTGGCGCGTTGTTTGGCGAGCAGCGCACGCGCGCGCCGCAGGGCGCCGGCACAGTCCGTGAAG
>JBEBHW010000133.1:0-8170 GCA_040081145.1 Burkholderiaceae bacterium | reverse complement strand
CTTCTTCTCGGCGCACCAGTTGGGCTCGGCGGCGGTGTTGCTCGCGGTGCTGCTGGGCCTGTTCGCGTTCTTTCGCTTCACACCCATCGGCCTGGCGATGCGCGCCGCAGCGCAGAACCCCGATTCGGCACGCCTCGTCGGGATTCGCGTCTCGTGGATGCTCGCGCTCGGGTGGGGCCTGGCGGCGGCGATCGGTGCGGTCGCGGGAATGATGGTCGCCCCGGTCGTGTTTCTCGACCCGAACATGATGGCGGGCATCCTGCTCTACGGCTTTGCTGCGGCGCTGCTGGGGGGCATCGACAATCCGGCGGGTGCGGTGATCGGCGGCTTTGTCGTCGGCGTGCTCGAGAACCTGCTCGGCGCATACGTCATCGGCACGGAATTGAAATTGACCGTGGCGCTGGTGTTGATCGTCGCCACGCTGACGCTTCGGCCCGATGGCCTGTTCGGCAAGAAGGTGGTCACACGCGTATGAGCACGAAGCCGGTCGACCGTAAGTGGCTTTGGCTGGCCAGCGCGCTGCTCGTCGTGGCGCTGCTCGTCCTGCCCTTCCTGGTGAAGAACTATCGCGTCTTCCAGTTCAACCTGGTGCTCGTCTACGCGGTGGCGATCCTCGGGCTGAACATCCTCACCGGTTTCAACGGCCAGATTTCGCTCGGCCACGGCGCGTTCTACGCGTTTGGCGCCTACGTCGCTGCGATGCTGATGGACAAGCTCGGCGTGCCCTATTGGGCGACGCTTCCGGTCGCGTTCGTGCTGTGTTTCAGCTTCGGCTTCGTCGTCGGTTTTCCTGCGTTGCGCCTGGCCGGCCACTATCTGGCGCTCGCCACTTTCGCGCTCGCGCTGGCCGTTCCGCAACTCCTCAAATACAAGAAGATCGAAGCCTATACCGGCGGCGTGCAGGGCATCGTGCTCAGCAAACCCGAAGCACCGTTCGCGTTCAGCCTGTTCGGCCAGCCGCTCAGCGCCGACCGCTGGCTGTACTTTTTCACCTTGTTCGTTGCGGCGCTGATGTTTCTGCTCGCCTGGAACCTGCTGCGCGGCCGCGTCGGGCGCGCGCTCATTGCGGTGCGCGATCACCCGATCGCGGCGACGACGATGGGCATCAACCTGTCGATGTTCAAGTCGCTGACGTTCGGCGTTTCCGCGGGCGTGACGGGTCTGGCCGGCGCCTTGGGCGGGATCGTCGTCGCCTTTGTTTCGCCCGACAGCTTCACGGTCAGCCTGTCGATTTTCCTGCTCGTGGGCGTCGTCGTCGGCGGGTTGGCGTCGATCCCGGGTGCGATCTTCGGCGGCATCTTCATCCAGTTCGTCCCCAACATCGCTGACGAGCTCTCCAAGTCGGCGCCGGCGGCCATCTACGGCGTGCTGCTGATCGGCTTGATGTACCTCATGCCCACCGGCGTGATGGGCGGCCTGCACGGTCTTTGGGCGCGGCTTCGCGCGCGAACAAAGGGTTGACCCGGTTGTCGGCGCGCGCCGCCGGGCGTTTGATAGATGGTTGTGACCTTTCTCAGCAGGAGACCTCGATGATGAAACTCAAGACCCTGACACTCGCGCTGGCGAGCCTGACGTCGCTGGCCATGGCCGGCTCAGCGCTGGCGCAGAAAAAATACGACCCCGGCGCGACCGACAAGGAAATCAAGGTCGGCAACATCAACCCGTACTCGGGCCCGGCGTCGGCGTACGGCGCAATCGGCAAGGCGATCGGCGCGTACTTCGACAAGGTCAACGCCGAAGGCGGGATCAACGGCCGAATGGTCAAGTACATCAGCCTGGACGACGGCTACAACCCGGCGAAAACCGTGGAGCAGACGCGCAAACTCGTTGAGCAGGAAGAAGTGCTGCTCGTGTTCCAGCCGCTCGGCACGCCGCCGAATTCGGCGATTCACAAGTACATGAACGACAAGAAGGTGCCGCACCTGTTCGTCGCCACCGGCGCCACCAAATGGGGCGACCCGAAGAACTTTCCGTACACGATGGGCTGGCAGCCGAACTACCAGAGCGAGGCGCGGATCTATGCCCTGCACCTTCTGGATACCAAGCCGAACGCGAAGGTCGCCGTGCTGTACCAGAACGACGACTACGGCAAGGACTACTTGAAGGGCTTCGAAGACGGCCTGGGCGACAAGGCGAAGACGATGATCGTCTCCAAGGTCACGTATGAAGTCACGGATCCGACGGTGGACAGTCAGATGGTCACGTTGAAGGCCTCGGGCGCCGACACCTTCTTCAACATCACGACGCCCAAGTTCGCCGCGCAGGCGATCAAGAAGGCCGGCGAACTCGGCTGGAAGCCCACGCACTACCTGAACAGCGTCTCCAACGCGGTCGGCTCGGTGCTCAAGCCCGCAGGCCTCGAGAACAGCGTGGGCATCTTCACGGCAGGCTACATCAAGGACCCGACAGACCCGCAGTTCCAGAAAGGCAAGGAGTACGACGACTGGGTCGCGTGGATGAAGAAGTACAACGCGTCGGCCGACATGAGCGACAACTTCAACGTCTACGGCTACACCGTCGCGCAGACGCTCGTGCAAGTGCTCAAGCAAGCGGGCGACAACCTGACGCGCGACAACGTCATGAAGCAGGCGGCGAACCTGGACATCACATTGCCGATGCTGCTGCCAGGCGTGAACATCAAGACCGGGCCGGACGACTTCTACCCGATCGAGCGCGAGCAGCTGATGGAGTTCACCGGCACGACGTGGAAGCTGTTCGGCAAGGTTTACGGTCGATAGCGCTTCGCTGCGCCGCCCGGCCTACCGGGAAGTCCCTGAAAGGAAGGTCGGCGCGAATCGGCTATGGTTGGCACTCCTGAGCGTCACCCGAGGAGTGCCCCTATGAATATCGTGAAGAACTTTCATGCATGGTCGGTCGCTGTCGCGCTGGCCGCTGTCGCCTGCGCCGCACAAGCGCAGGTGAAGATCGCCTACATCGACCCGCTTTCCGGCGGCGCAGCGACAATCGGCGAGCATGGCCTGAAGCACCTGCAATTCCTGGTTGAAACGATCAACGCCAAGGGCGGCGTGCTCGGCGGCCAGAAGCTCGAGGCGGTGGCCTACGACAACAAGGGCAGCCCGCAGGAAAGCCTGGTGCAAGTGCAAAAGGCGATCGACGCCGGCGTGCGCTTCCTGACCCAAGGCAATGGCTCGGGTGCGGCGATCGCGATTTCCGAGTTCGTCTCCAAGTACAACGAGCGCAATCCGGGCAAGGAAGTGCTGTACTTCAACTACGCCGCGGTCGACCCAGCGCTGACGAACGACAAGTGCAGCTACTGGCACTTCCGCTGGGACGCGAACTCCGACATCAAGATGGCCGCGCTGACCAACTTCATGAAGGACAAGAAGGACATCAAGAAGGTCTACATCATCGGCCAGGACTACTCCTTCGGCCACGCCGTGCGCGGCGCGGCGAACGCGATGATGAAAGACAAGCGCCCCGACATCCAGGTTGTCGGCGACGAGTTGCACCCGCTGTTGAAGATCACCGACTTTGCACCCTACATCGCGAAGATCAAGGCGTCCGGCGCCGATTCGGTGATCACCGGCAACTGGGGCAACGACATCTCGCTGCTGCTCAAGGCCGCTGCCGACGCTGGCTTGCAAGTCAACTGGTACACCTACTACGCGGGCGGCGCGGGCGGGCCGACGGCGATCAAGCAGACCGGTCTGGACCATCGCGTGTTTCAGATCAGCGAATGGCACACCAATGTGCCGGCGCCTGAAATGGAAGCCTTTGCCGACGCGTTCCTGAAGAAGTACGGCGGCGCGAGCCAGCAGGGCTGGTGGTACCTGCGCATGAAGAATCAGATGGACATGTTCGTCGACGCGCTGAACAAGGCGAAGTCGGCCGAGCCGAAGAAAGTGGCGGCGGCGCTGGCCGATGCGAAGTACAAGAATTCGCTGGGTTCCGAAACCTTCATGCGCCCCGGCGACCATTCGCTGTTCCAGGATATGTACATCTCGTCGTTCGGTTCGGGAACGAAACACGACGAAGAAAAAACCGGCTGGGGCTGGAAAACGGTGGGCCTGATCAAGGCGCAGGACACGGTGATCCCGACCACCTGCAAGATGAACGTGCCGAGCTGAGCGAGGAGGCCTCCACGCGCCTCCTTCCGGGCCGCCTTCGTGCGGCCCGTTTCGAAAGCGGCGACAACCGGTGACGTTTCGCCCCATGCTCGAACTGATCATCTTCTCCACGCTCAACGGCCTGCTCTACGGCATGCTGTTGTTCCTGCTCGCAAGTGGCCTGACGCTGATCTTCAGCATGATGGGCGTGCTGAATTTCGCCCACGCCAGCTTCTACATGCTGGGCGCGTATTTCGGCTTCCAGATCAGCGTCTATGTCGGCTATTGGCCGGGGCTCGTGCTCGCGCCTTTGCTCGTCGGCGTGGTCGGCGCTTTGGTCGAACGCTACGGCCTGCGCATGGTGCACAAGCACGGCCATGTCGCGGAGTTGCTGTTCACCTTCGGTCTGGCGTACATCATCGAAGAGCTGGTGCAGATGATCTGGGGCCGGATCCCCGTGGACTACCGGGTTCCCGAGTTGCTCAACTTTTCGGCGTTCACGCTGTTCGCGACCACCTACCCGGCGTTTCGCATGTTCATGCTGCTCATGTCGGTGGCTGTGTTCATCGGCCTGCTATTGCTGCTGACACGAACCCGCGTCGGCCTGATCATTCGCGCCGCGCTGTCGCACCCGAACATGGTGGGCATGCTCGGCCACAACGTGCCGCTCGTCTTCATGCTCGTGTTCGGCGTGGGCTGCGGCCTGGCTGCGCTGGCGGGCGTGATCGCCGGGCCGGCGCTCGTGACGCAACCGGCGATGGCCGCGTCGCTCGGGCCGATCCTGTTCGTCGTCGTCGTCGTCGGGGGCTTGGGCTCGCTGCAGGGTGCGTTTGTCGCGTCGCTGCTGATCGGGTTGATCCAGACGTTTGCGGTGGCGCTGAACGTTTCGCTCGCCGACGTGCTGGCCCACGTGGGGCTCACTGTCACGCGTGAATCGATCGGCGGCGACTTGTGGATGGCAACAGTGGCGCAGGTGGCGCCCATCATTCCCTACCTCTTGCTCGTGCTCGTCCTGATCTTCCGGCCCAAGGGCTTGATGGGGGATCGGGACACATGAGTGCCACCACGCGCCAACAGGTGATCCTGTGGCTCGGCGCCGCGCTCGTCATGGGTGTCTTGCCGCTGATTTTTTCGAGCGGCGCGTCGATCACGATGATGAGCCTGATGGGCTTTGCGATCATCTTCGCGCTGTCGTACAACATGCTGCTCGGTCAGACCGGCATGCTCTCGTTCGGCCACGCCGTGTACTACGGCCTGGGCGGCTTCATGACGGCGCATGCGCTGAACGTGATCGGCACGGGAAAGTGGCCGATTCCGCTGCCCGTGTTGCCACTGGTGGGCGGCCTCGCGGGACTGAGCTTCGCCATCGTCTTCGGCTGGGTCTCGACAAAACGCGCCGGCACGGCGTTCGCCATGATTTCGCTGGGCGTCGGCGAGCTCGTGGCGGCGTGTTCGCTGATCCTGCGCGGATTTTTCGGCGGCGAAGGCGGCATTTCGACGAGCCGCACGTCGACGCTGCGCCTGTTCGGTATCAGTTTCGGCCCGCAAATCCAGGTCTACTACCTGATCGCGGCGTGGTGCCTGCTGTGCATGGGCGCGATGTACGCGTTCACGCGAACGCCTTTGGGCCGCATGTGCAACGCGGTTCGCGAGAACCCCGAGCGCGCAGAGTTCGTCGGCTATAGCACGCAGATGGTGCGCTTCCTTTCGTTTTGCGCGTCCGGGTTCTTTGCCGGTGTGGCCGGCGGGCTGGCGGCGATCCACTACGAGATCGTCACATCGAGCATCGTCGGCGCCGTGCCCTCGGGTTATGTGCTGCTGATGGCGTACATCGGCGGCGTCGCGTTTTTCATCGGCCCGATCATTGGCGCGGTGCTGATGACGGCGTTGCAGATTTCGCTGTCTGACTACACCGGCGCCTGGTCGCTCTACGTCGGCTTGATGTTCGTCGTCGTTGTGATGTACGCGCCCTGGGGCCTGGGCGGCTTGCTCCTGATGCACCAGCCGCTGCTTGCGGCGGGCACGCTCAAGCGCGTCATTCCGGCGTATGCCCGGGCGGCGCCGGCGGTGCTGATGCTCTGCGCCGGGGGCGTGCTGCTTGTCGAGACGGTGCACCACTTGCTCGTCAAAGCCACCGAGGGCCCGGCGATGCGTGTGTTCTGGGTCAACTACGACGCCAAGTCGCCGCTCGCCTGGGGCGTCATCGCCGTGCTGTTGATTGTCGGCGTGTGGGCGCTGCGGCGCGCCGCGCCCAAGGTGTCGGACGCGTTTCACGCCGCCGCCCAAGAAGCGCGCCGGGGGCAAAGCGCATGAGCAAGGCGGCGCTGCAACTCGTCGATCTGCACAAGAGCTTCGGCGTCACGCCCATCATTCGCGGCGTGAACCTTGACGTGCACCAAGGCGAGCGCCACGCGATCATCGGGCCCAACGGCGCGGGCAAGTCGACACTGTTCCACTTGATCAGCGGGCGCTTCCCCGTCACCTCGGGCCACGTGAAGCTCAAGGGCGACGATGTGACGGGTCTGGCGCCGTATCTGATCAACCGCCGAGGCCTGGCGCGCAGCTTTCAAGTGACGAATATCTTTCCGCGCCTGACAGTGTTCGAGAACGTCCGCTGCAGCGTGCTGTGGTCGCTCGGCTATCGCTATTCGTTCTGGCAGCTGGTTGAGCGCGCCCGCGACGCGCGCGAGCGCACCGAGGCGATCCTGGCGCAAATCAATCTGGCATCGCGGCGTTCCGTGCCGGCGGCGCTGTTGTCGTATGCCGAGCAGCGTGCGCTGGAAATCGGCATCACGATCGGCAGCGGCGCCGACGTGATCATGTTGGACGAGCCCACCGCCGGCATGAGCCGCTCCGAGACCGAACACGCCGTCGCGCTGATCCGCAAGGTCAGCGAGGGCAAGACGCTCGTGATCGTCGAGCACGACATGAGCGTCGTGTTCGATCTGGCGGATCGCATCTCCGTGCTCGTCTACGGCCAGGTGATCGCCACCGACACGCCGCAGAATATTCGGGCGAATGCGGCAGTGCAAGAAGCTTATCTCGGCAGCGCAACGGCGCAGCACTAGGATGAAACAGCCCCCACGTCGCTTCGCTCCTGCCCCAGGGCCACGAAGGGGCCCCTGCGCGGCCCCCAGGGGCGGTCACTGGCTTGGCGCGGCCGGTCGCCACTGACATGCTCGACGTCCGCGACCTGCACGCCTACTACGGCAAGAGCCACATTCTGCAAGGGGTGGACTTCACCGTGGGCGAAGGCGAGATCGTGTCGCTGCTCGGGCGCAACGGTGTGGGCCGCTCAACGACGATCAAGGCGATCATGGGCGACGTGGAGCGCACCGGATCCGTCAAGTTCAAGGGCCAGGAGATCGTCGGCCTGAAGCCGCACCAGGTGGCGCGTTGCGGGCTGGGTTATGTGCCCGAGAACCGCGACATCTTTCCGCAGCTCACCGTGCGCGAGAACCTGATCCTGGGAATGAAGTCGACGAAAGAGGGCGGCCGCTGGCGCATCGATGACATGTTCGAGCTGTTCCCCCGTCTCAGGGAGCGTGCGGATACGCCGGGCGGCGTGCTTTCCGGCGGCGAGCAGCAAATGCTGACCATCTGCCGCACCTTGATGGGCGACCCGGACTTGATGATGATCGACGAGCCCACCGAAGGCCTGGCGCCGAAGATGGTCGAGCTCGTCGCCGACCTGCTCGAACGCATCGCCGCGCGCGGCGTGTCCATCCTGCTCGTCGAGCAGAAGTTGACGATCGCGCTGCGCATCTCCAAGCGGCTTTACGTGATGGGGCACGGCCGTGTCGTGTTCGAGGGCACGGCCGATGCCCTGAAAGCGAACGAGGCGGTTCGCAAGGAGTGGCTCGAGGTGTAGACCTGCCCCGGCCGCCGCCGTCTCAGTGCGTCACCGCTGCGCTTCCCCAGAGTTGCTTGAGCCGCGCGTCGCGCCCGCAGCCGGTGCGGTAGTACTGGTAGCGGATCGGGTTCTTCTTGTAGTAGTCCTGATGGTAGTCCTCGGCTGGATAAAACGCGCCGGCCAATGCCACCTCGGTGACGATGGGCTCCTTGAACGGCTTGTTCTTTTCCAGCGCGGCTCGCGATCCGAG
>JBEBHW010000132.1:0-8175 GCA_040081145.1 Burkholderiaceae bacterium | reverse complement strand
TGACGCGGGGCCAATGCGCTACTCCTCGGTAGGCTCGGTCGTGCCCGGTTTGGGCTTCACGATCTCGTCCAACAGCTCAGCGGGCACCGTGTCCGAATCCTCTTTGACGTCGGAGCCGTCCAACAGGTCGTAAGTCGAAGAGCGCCAACTCCGGTCAGCGGCGGCCTCGGGCGCGGCCTTTCCAGGGGTGCGCTCGGCCGGGGCGGCCACGTCGACCCACTCTCCCTTCGGGTTGGCTGCGCTGACGCGCCAGATCCGCTTGGCCCGCGGGGCTTGCTTTGGCTTGTTCATATGCGCCAATCTTTGCCGTCAAGTCGTGGGTCGGCGTCGCCGACCGGAAACGACGAACCCCCGCCTGTCACCTGTTGTTTTGTGGGCATCATCGAGTGCTTAAGGCCAAAGTGTCGCGCACAACGCTGCGGACCGGCTGATATGAGTCAAGCTGCGGTGCGACGCGCCAAAATGGGCAGTCCGGCACGATCCACCCTCTGGCCCAAGGCGCGACTGAGACATTCGCGTCAGCTCGTCAAGCAAATGAAGCCGACCTTTGGGCCTGTTTTCCGCGGTCCAGCCCCGGCAACGCCAGCCAAAAATGGGAGGCCATGAGCACTTTGCCAAAGACACTCAGCATTGCCCAGTACGTTGACGACGAACTGCGGCGCGCGCCATCGGTCTGGGATCAACTGCAGGGCGCCACCCTGGAGCGAATGCGCCAGATGCGCGCGACGATGACGCAGCTGGCGCGAATCGGCAACGACGACTTGATGCACCTCCTCGAAGTGAACGGGGCGCGCATGGCCGGGGCCTACCTCGACTCCCTGCGCAGCCAGGCGCGGCAGGCGTTCCCCTCGGTTGCCCCTTCCCCGGCAAAACCCGACGCCGGGCGCGGGCGGGGCAAGAAATTTGTCCTCGAACTCGTCGATCTGGATTCGATCGCGCTCGACGTCGAACTCTCGAATCTGATCCGGGCGATCCGGGACGAGGCCGAGCACGAACTGCGTGACCTGCAGGCCTTCCTCGCCGCCGTCGTGGGTGACATGGACATCGAGGAAGACCACAACCCCTTGCACCCTGCGGTGCACGGACGCGCCCTGCGCGCTGCGGCTCAGGGCATGCCCGCGACCTTGCAGCAGCAACTGGGCTTCGTGCGCATGGCCATGCACCCGTTTGCGCAACTGCTGCGCCAGGTCTACGCGGCGTCTTGCCTGCGTCTGGAGGAGGCCGGCATCGAACCGGCTTCGCACCGCTGCATCGTCCTGCCCAACGGCAGGCGCCATCTGCAAATCCTGCCCGATGTCGTCTACGTGCCGGACTTGCCGCGCCTGCGCAAAGCGCTGCCGCCCGCGGCTCGCAGCGCACTTTCGAGCGAGCAGCTGCGCCCGCCGACCCGCAGCACTGCCGCAGGACTGGCCGCCGGGCTGCAGCTACACGCCGCGCCGCGCGCCGGCGAAAGCCGCGCGCCCGAATCCGATCGGGCCACCGAAGACCAGGCCCGCGGCGCCGCCGACCGGCAGGCAGTGGAATTCGTGAACCGGTTGTTCAAGGCCTTCCCCCTGGACGAGCGCGTGCCGGGCGACGTGCTCGAGATCATCGCGCAGTTGCGCGCCCCGGCCCTGCGCTTGACGCTGCGCGACCCCTCGGTGCTCGACTGGCGCGAGCACCCTCTCTGGCGCTTCATCCATCTGTTCGCCTACCAGGCCGAAATGGTGCCCAAGCTCGACGATCACGAGCGCTTGAGCTGGTTGCAGTTCGGGCGCCAGACGATCGAAAAACTCGCGGCCACGCCGGTGCAAAAGACCGCCTCGTACCAGGCGGCGCTGGAACGCACGGAGGCCTTTCTTCGCGAGCGCCTGGCCAAGCGCTGCGCCGCGCTGGCAGCGCGCTTTGACGCCTTGCAGTCCACCGAAGCCGGCCTGGCTGCCAGCCAAGCCGGCGGGGTAACGAAGGCGCCGAACCTGGACACGGTCCTGTCGGCACTGCTGCCCCGCACCCCACCCGCGCGTCCGAGCGCCGACGACGCACGGCTCGCCGCAGAAGCATGGTTCAAGGGCCTCGTGCCCGGCCAGTGGCTGCGGCTGCTGTTGAAAGGCACGTGGTTGCACGCCCAGCTGCTGTGGCAAGGCCAGCGGCGCCAGATCGTCGTGCTCGGCGACGGCGCCAGCGAAACCACCTGGGCCTTGCGGCGCAGCGTGCTGCTCACGCTGCATCGCCACGGTCTGGCCAAGACGCTGCAGATGCGCTCGCTGGTGGGCACTGCGGCGGCGCGCGTCCAGGAGCAGATCGCGATCGCCGACGCGGCGTGATCCGGAACGCCGACGCGCCGCCACGCATGGCGCGATGGCTCGAGATCGTCAATTCCGCGGCCCAAGATCAGGCCAGCACGCGCCACTGCAGCAGCGAATACGCGGGCGTCACCTCGCTGTGATGCTCGAACTCGCCTTGCACGGCGGCGCCGATTTTCACGTCCTGCATCGGGTCGCCCAGCAGGTTGCCGAGCATGCGCACGCCGCCCGCCTGCGGCAATTCGATCAGCACGACGAGATACGGCCCGAAGCCTTGCAACACCGGATGCACCGGGTGCCAGACACGCTCCCAGCTGTAGATGCGCCCGTGCGCGGGAACGTCTTGCCATGCAGGGTCGAACGCGAGGCAGCGGTGGCAGATCCACTCGCCGCCCGCCTGCCAGGTGCCACACGCAGCGCAATGTTGAACCTGCAGGCGTCCCTCGCGCAAGCCAGCCCAGTACGGCGCCGCCGCGCCGTCTTCGTCCGCCGGCGTGGGCAGGCCGGCGGGCAGGTAGTGGGCGCGCGCCGGCGTCGTCACAGTGTGGCCTGCGAACCGAGGATGAGGCTGCTGACCGGCGTGACGAGCGGCCCGCCGATGACGAGTGCGACGTCGCTGCGCTCGGCCTGGCTTGTTGACGTGCCTCGCACCTGGCGCACCGCTTCGACGATCAGCTCGAAGCCATGCATGTAGCACTCGGCGAGGTTGCCACCACTCGTGTTGAGAGGGAGCCGGCCGGTGGGCGACGACAGGTTTTCGAGCGTCATGAATTCATTCGCCTGCTCCGGCTTGAAGAAGCCGTGTTCGGCCAGCGCCATCACCACGCCGCCGGTGAAGTTTTCATACGCCTGCACGACGCCCACGTCCGCCGGGCCGACTCCGGCCATTCGATAGACCTCTTGCGCGACATTCACGAAACTTGCGCTGCCGTAGTTCGGCGCGTTGTGCGGCACGGCGCCGGTGCGGTGGTCTGAACCGCTCGCCGCGCCGAGCAGGTACACGGGGGGGTTCTTCAAGTCGCGCGAGCGCTCGGCACGGACCAGCACGAGCGCCGCCGCGCCGTCGTTTTCCATGCACACGTCGTAGAGGTGCAGCGGCTCGACGATCCAGCGCGATCCGTCGTACTTCGCGGCGTCCAGCGGCTTGCCGAACATCAGCGCACGCGGGTTCGCCTGGGCGTGCCGGTACGACGCGAGCGCCACCGCGCGCAGCGCCTCCTGGCGCACCCCATGCTCGTGCATGAAACGCACGATCTTCATGGTGAACTTCTGCGTCGGCGTGAGCACGCCGTAGGGTGCCATGTAGGCCATTTCGCCGCTTGCGCTGTCCCCCGGCCGGGCCACGCCGAAGCGGCCGGTGCGCCCCTGCGCAAGTGCGCGCAGCACGACCACGCAGTCGGCGAGGCCAGCGTGAATCGCCGCAGCACCGTTGGCGACCGCGGCGCAGCAGCCGCCGCCCCCGCCGCCCCACTGCATCGTCGTCGAGCGCAGGCGCGGCAGGCCCAACGCCGCAGCCAGGCGCGACGCGTCGCTGCGGTCGTTGCTGTACGAAGCGAAGCCGTCGACCTCGCGCACGTCGACTCCCGCGTCGGCGCACGCCGCGAGCACCGCCTTCAGCGCGAGTTTGAATTCGGAATCGGGCGACTGGCCGTGTTTGTAATACGGGGTCTCGCCGATACCGGCGATCGCGACCTGGCCGCGCAGCGTGCGCGCCGTCATGGCGCGCTGCCCTGCGCACCGAACGCGCCGAGCGCAGCCAGGTCGGCGATGCGCACGTCGGCGTAGCCGAGCACATCGCGCAGGACTTCGTGGGTGTGCTGCCCGAGCGCCGGCGCAGCGACCGGGTCTGCCACAGGCGTTACCGAGAAGCGCCACGGCGATGCGAGGTTGGGCACATGCCCCGCCGTGGGATGTTCGATCCAGCTCACCACACCGCGCGCGCGCGACTCCGGCGAGCGGATCGCCTCGCCGACGCTGCGCACCGGGCCGCAGGGGATTTGCGCGGCGCGCATGCGTTCCTTCCAGTGGGCCCACGGCTGGCGCGCAAATTCTTCGCCGAGGATGCGGAACAAATCGTCGCGGCGTGCGATGCGCCCTGCAGGGTGCGCGAGGCCGGCGTCATTGGCCAGGTCTTCGCGCCGCAGCACCTGCGAGGCGAGCCGATGAAAAATCTTATCGCTGCCGCAGTTGATGTAGAACGCGTGGTCGCTCGCCTGAAACACGCCTGAGGGGCAAGTGTCGGGGCTCGTATTGCCGTGGCGCTGCGGCTCGCGCCCGCTGAAGAGGTGCTGCATCGGCGCCCAGCCCGTCATCAGCAGCGCTGTGTCGTAGAGGGCCACTTCGACAAACTGGCCCACGCCCTGGTGCGTTCGCGCGAAGAGCGCGGCGAGGATCGCGTTACTCACCATCATCGCCGTACCGATGTCCATGACTGGCGCAGAAGCGCGCACGCCTTGCCGATCGGCATAGCCGTTCATCGAGACGAAGCCGCTCTCCGCCTGCATGATCGGGTCCATGCCCAGGCGATCGGCGAATTCGCCGTCGCGGCCGTAGGCTGACGCCGAGCAATAGATCAAGCGCGGATTGAGCGCCTGGCACGCCGCGTAGTCCAGACCGAAGCGCTGCATCACGCCGGTGGAGAAGTTTTCGACGAGCACGTCGGCGCGCGCAATGAGTTCGCGCGCCACCGCCAAGGCGTCGGCATTTTTCAGGTCGAGGGTGATGCTGCGCTTGCCGCGATTGCTCCAGACGAACGGGCCGCCCTGCGCCGGCAGTTCGTCGAGCACCGGCGGATAGTGGCGCAACTCGTCGCCACGCCCGGGCGCCTCGACCTTGATGACGTCGGCGCCGAGGTCGGCGAGCATCATCGTCGCCAAGGGGCCGGCGATGAAGTGCGTGAAGTCGACGACACGCACGCCTTGCAATGCTTGCGGCGCGCCGCTCGGGCGCGGGCGGTAATGCGGAAATTCTTGGGTCAGCGTGTCGAGCATGGCGCGGCCTCAGCCTCTCATCTCAGGGCGTGTAGCCGAAACCTTGGCCGAGCCTGGCCTGCGCGAACTGCGCGCTCTGCTCACGCCAGTCCGACCCGGCGGGCAGCGTCAGCGACACGGCACGCCACATCAGCTTCTCAGGTTGCGCGACGGACGCCGGAAGCAGCTTGTCGGTCTGCAAGCTGCGCGCGGCGTCGATCAATTGCCGCCGCGCGCGCACGATGCCCTGGTCGGTGGACCCCAAGTGCTCTTGCGTGCGGTCGTAGATCGGCGCCACGCCCGACTGGCACGCAGCGTCTTGCACCCACAGCCCGGGCACGCCCGAGTTGAAGCGGTCCACCTGCAGTTGATAGTCGAACTGGTATGCGTTGCCGCGGTTGTAGCGGCTCCAGTATTTCGGATAGGGCTGCGTCACCGGGCGCAGCTCGAACGATGCGTCCGACGGATGGCCTGTCTCGCGCCCTCGATGGCCGTGCTTGAAGAACTCGCGCGTCTTCTCGTAGAACGGCTGTGAGGGGTGGTACGAGAACATCAGGCACAGCGTGTGCTCGTCGTCGATCGGCACCCACGCGTGGCCGCTCAATTCCGGGTATTGCGTCTGCGGCGGCACAAGCGTCCAGTAGGGCAACAGGAACTGATTGATGCGGATGTACTCGGTGCCCGCGCCGGCCTTGCGCCGCGAGGCAATCTGCACGCCTGCGTCGTGCACCGCGCATTCGAAGCTGGGCATGAGGTCTTGCACCTGGCGCCACTGGTTGATCGTTCCGGCCGCGTCGACCCGGCCGTGCAGGATGGCGGCGTGCGCCGAGTCGATCTCACCCTCCAGCGCCTGCAGCCAATTGCACTCCTGAACGCGCATCGAAAGCACGACCTGGTTCTCCGGAACCAGGTTCCACTCGAGCTCGGGCAGCGCCGGCGGGTCCGCCTGCGTGCCCAGGTAAGCCCATAGCACGCCGCCACGCTCGCGCACCGGATAAGCCTTGATGCGCATGCGCTTGCACATCTGCGCGCCGTTCGGTTCGGCGGGCATGTCGGTGCACAGCCCTGTCGCGTCGAACTTCCAGCCGTGAAAGACGCAGCGCAAGCCGTCGTCTTCATTGCGCGCGTAGACCATGGGTGCGCCGCGGTGCGGGCAGGCGTGATCGACAAGGCCGACGAGGCCGGTGCGGTTGCGAAACGCAACGAGGTCTTCGCCGAAGATTCGCACGCGGTGCGGCGGGCCGTCTGGCGCGATGTCGCGCGAGAGCAGGAACGGCACCCAATGGGCCCGCATCAGCGCGCCCATCGGCGTCCCGGGTCCCACGCGAACCAGCAACTCATTGTCTTCGCGCGAGAGCATCGATTACCCTGAAGGGACTCAACCTTGGGCATTCTAGGCAGGCAACGCTTGGCGCCTGCGCCGCAACGGCACATCTGCCATGACGGCGCGGCACCGCTAGACTTCGCGAGTGAATGACCGCATCCGCGAGTTGGCGTTTTTCCTGCGGGTCTCGGAAGAGGCGAGCTTCTCCGCGGCCGCGCGCAGCCTGGACCTGGACCCTTCGACGATCAGCAAAGTCATCCAGCGCCTGGAGAACCGCCTGGGCGTGCGCCTCTTCCACCGCACCTCGCGTGTCCTGCAACTCACGCAAGAGGGCGAGCAGTTCCTCGCCGCCGCGCAAAAAGTGATGCTCGCGCTGGAAGAGGCCGAAGAATCGATAGGCGCCGCCGCAACCGAAGCCACGGGCGTGCTGCGCGTGAGCAGCACGCCGGCGTTTGCGCGCCAGCGCCTGGCGCCGCTGATGCCCGAATTCCTGCAGTCGCATCCGGCGCTGCGCATCGAATTCGTTCTCGCCGCGACGCCGCCGGACATTTTCGAGCAGCAAATCGACGTGTCGTTCCAGAGCGGCAACATCCCCGACTCGACGCTCGTCGCGCGGCGCATCACGGTCGCGCGCTGGCGCCTGTGCGCGTCGCCCGACTACCTGCAGCAGCACGGCACGCCGCGCACGCCTGCCGACCTGGCCGATCACCGCTGCCTGAATTTTCTCCCCGGTTCCTACCGCAGCCGCTGGCCGATGCTGCACGACGGCAAGATCGAGACGATCGAACCCAAGGCCTTGCTCGCCGCAAACAACGGCGACATGCTGTGCGCGCTCGCGGTCGCCGGCCTGGGGCTGACGCGCCTGGCCGATTACCACATCGCCAGCGAGCTGCAGACCGGCCAACTCGTCACGCTGCTGGACGCTTACGAGCTGGACCGCGAGCCCATCTACGCCGTGTACGCGAGCAAACGCCATTTGAGCGGGCGCGTTCGCGTGTTTCTCGATTTTGTCGGAGAGAAGCTGGCGGCTCCGGCCTGACGCGGCAAGACCTAACCCCGAGCGGGCGTCAGGCGTCGAGCTGGGGCAATTGGCGCCAAGCGCTTTCGATTTCCCGATTCACCGGAATGTTCGCAAGGAAAGTTCCGCGCAGTGCGGGGTCGCTGATGCGTGCGGCCTGCGCTTGCATCTCCGAGTAGGCGTCGCGCAGCACTGCCGCCGCGCGCGGGTCGGCGAGGCGCTCGAGGACGCGCACGCACGTCATGTGAACGAGCTGCGCCGACACGGTGCCGTCGAAATTGCGTTGCTCGCCGAAATGGGCGAACAGTTCCTCCACGACGCTGGCCGCCTGATGCGGCGCATCGCGCGCGAGCGCGAGCCGCGCCAGCCCGGCTTTCGCATCGAGCTGGATCGGACTCTTCAGCTCGACACACAGCGCCAGGGCGCGTTCGTAGCCGGATTGCGCTGCCGGCAGATTGCGCAGGGCCAGTTCGGCTTCGCCAAGCGACAGGGCGCAGACCGCCTCGGAAACTCGATCTTGCATGGCCTGCGACAGCGCCAGCGCCGCCTGGGCGCACTCCCGTGCGGCGGCCGGATTGCCGA
>JBEBHW010000827.1:0-1758 GCA_040081145.1 Burkholderiaceae bacterium | reverse complement strand
CAGCGTATGGGCCACCGGCCTGCCATGCGCGCTGACCAATCCGCTGACGGTGACGGGGCCGCTGCGAATCATGAAGCGCAATTCGTCGCCCATCGCGTCTACGGCGGGGTTGCCGCTGGCGGGGCGACGGCGAAACGCCAGAACCTGCGTCGAGACATCGTCGCCGATGTGCGCAACAACTTTGGCCAGAACATGGTCGAGCACGTTGTGAAACAGCTTGCCCGGCAAACGATGCACCCAATGCGCCGGGTCGGCCATGACAGCGACGCCATAGTCGCCGGCAAGGTTGTAGCCGTAGTTCGTCTCCAGGTGGATGATCTCGCCCAGCGATCCGGCGGCAAGCAGCTTCTCGAGCTCGAGTCCGGGCGTCTCGAAGTTGTAGAGGTAGTTGACGCTGACGCGTCGGCCCGATTCTTGCGCGCAGTCGAGGATCTGTCGCGCTTGCGCCTCGGTGAGCGCAAACGGCTTTTCGACGAAGGTGTGGCAACCCGCCTTCAACGCAGCGCATGCGATCGCCACATGCGAATCGGGCGGGGTTGCAATATGGACCACGTCGAGGCGTTCACGCTGCAGCATCTCCGTCATGTCGGTGTAGACGCTCGGCACGTCGAAGCGCACTTTCAATTGTTCGGCCATCAGTGGCTCGCGGTCACACACAGCGACCACTTCGCCGCGCCCGGTGGCACGTATCTGCTCGACATGCCCGTCCGCGATCTTTCCGCAACCGACGATTCCGATTCTGAGCATTCCTTGACTTCCTTCGCTGCCGAGGTTGTTTCGTATCGTTGGGTCAGGTAACTCGGCGGCTCGATCCTGCCGCGGCCGACCATGCGCATGCTCTCAGCGACTCGTCCGCCTCCACGAGCCACTGTATTGCCCACTCGCGTAGCGCACTGATGCGACCAAGAACGCCCAGTTGAGGGCAAACAGAAACGCGGGGATGCGCAGAAGCGGCTGCAGTGAGTGGCCACGACGGCTCAGCCTGTAGAGGAGCGCAGCAGCTGCATAGGCCAGCGCCTGCAGAATTCCGAACGCCAGCCAGCCTGGAGATTCCCTGCCGAGCCACAGCGACACCACAAGGCCGACGATCAGCAAATGCGGTGCGGTCCAGCGCAGCACTTTGTGCGAAACGTAGGCGAATGAGGTACCCAGAGACGTGCGCCACAAATACTCGGGGTGGCGCATCAGGGCCTGGAAGTTGCCGATGCCAATGCGAACGCGCCTCTGGTATTCATCGCCGATTGCGGCCGGGGTTTCTTCTTCGGCCCAAGCAGCGGGTTCGTAGACGAGTCGATGGCGCGATGCGGAAACGTTCATGGCGACGCAGAAGTCGTCGCAAATGGTGTCGGGCCGCAGAGGTTTCCACAGCGACCGGCGGATCGCGTAGATCGCTCCATTGGCACCAAGCAGGCCGTTGATGCGAGCCTCAAAGAACTTCAGGAATTGCTCAACGCGCCAATACAGGCTGTCCTGGTTGTCGCCAGCCACGCCGACGAGTCGCAGCTCTCCGCTGACCCCACCCACTCGCGGATCTGCGAAGTGCGTCACCAGGCGGCGCAAGGCGTCGCGGTGAAAAAACGTGTTGGCATCGGAAAACACGAGGATGGATTCCGTACCGCGCGCCACCAGATCGTTCAAGACGGTCGCCTTGCCACGATTATGCTCGAACACGAATGCACGAATGCGCGGGTCGGTCTGGGCGCCGAGGAACTGATCGGTTGCATCACGGCTGCCGTCGGAACCGATGTAGGCGCGCAG
>JBEBHW010000131.1:0-8184 GCA_040081145.1 Burkholderiaceae bacterium | reverse complement strand
GGGGCGCGCTCCGAATATGTAACAGCAGCGATTCTGCGCAGATTCGTAAGGCGTTTTTCGGCTTCCGACCTCCTGTTACAAGTCTTGCCGTGATGTAAGTCACTGGCGTGCGGGCCGGTTGCACGGTGCCATACCCATGCCGTGCTGCGCTCAGGCAGAGCGTTGCGGCGCCTTTATTGGGCAGTCCAGCCGCCGTCAACCGCCCATGCCGCGCCGTTCACGTTGTTCGCCGAAGCCGAACACAGGAATACCGCCAGATCGCCCAGCTGCTCGGGGGTGGTGAACTGCAGCGAGGGCTGTTTCTCGGCGAGCAGGCGGCGTTTCGCTTCGGCGTCGTCGACTCCTTCTTTGGCGGCGCGTGCGTCGACTTGCTTTTGCACGAGCGGCGTCAGCACCCAGCCCGGACAAATCGCATTCACCGTGATGCCGCTTGTGGCGACCTCGAGCGCGACCGACTTGGTGAAGCCGACGATGCCATGCTTGGCCGTCACGTAGGCCGACTTCTGCGCCGAGGCCACGAGGCCGTGCGTCGACGCGATGTTGATGACGCGACCCCATTGGCGCGCCTTCATCGCCGCGACTGCGAGACGCGTCGTGTGGAATGCCGACGACAGGTTGATCGCAATGATGGCGTCCCAGCGTTCGACGGGGAAATCTTCGACGTTGGCGACGTGCTGGATACCGGCGTTGTTCACGAGGATGTCGATCGCGCCGAATTCGCCCACTGCATGCGCCATCATGGCTTCGATCTGCCCCGGCTTGCTCATGTCGGCGCCGTGGTACGAGTGGCGCGCGCCGCACGCCGAAACCGCCTTCTCGGCGGCTGCCGTGTCGCCAAACCCGTTGAGCACGATGTTGGCGCCTTGGGCGGCCAGGCGGCAGGCAATGCCGAGGCCGATGCCGCTGGTCGATCCTGTCACGAGAGCGGTCTTTCCATGCAGCATAAGAGTCCTCGACGGGTGTTGGCTTAGCATCGATTATCCAAGACGACAACAAAGCGAGCGAATCATGACGGTCGAGCCGCGCCTGAACCACGTTCAATGCCTTGATTCGCGCGGCCTGCACCGTATGGCCTATTGGGAGTGGGGCGACGCTGCCAACCCGAAGGTGCTGGTCTGCGTGCACGGCCTGACCCGTCAAGGGCGCGACTTCGACACGTTGGCACGGGCGCTGTGCTCTGACTACCGCGTGGTTTGCCCGGACATCGTGGGCCGGGGCGATTCCGATTGGCTCGCCGACCCGATGGGCTACCAGGTTGTGGCCTACGTTGCCGACATGGTGACGCTGCTGGCGCGCCTGAACGCGCAGACGCTGCACTGGGTCGGAACCTCGCTCGGCGGTTTGATCGGGATGGGCGTGGCGTCGCTCGCGAATTCGCCGGTGCGCCGACTCGTGCTGAACGACGTCGGTCCGGTGATTCAGCCGAAGGCGATTCAACGCATCGGCGCTTATGTCGGCCTGCCGATGCGCTGGGACAGCGTCGAAGACGCGGCCGCCTACATGCTCAGTATCTCCAATGGTTTTGGCCCGCACACTGACGCGCAATGGCTCGACCTCACGCGCCCGATGCTGCGCGCCGACGGTGCGCGCTTCAAACCGCACTACGACCCCGCAATCGGCCTGCCGTTTCGCGCGCTCACCCCGGAGAGTGCGGCCGCCGGTGAAGCGCAACTCTGGCGCGCTTTCGATGCGATCGCCTGCCCGACCTTGCTGCTTCGCGGCGCGGATTCTGACCTGCTGAGTCGCGAGACCGCGCAAGCGATGGCGCAGCGCGGGCCCCGGGCGACGCTGCGCGAGTTCGAAGGCGTGGGCCACGCGCCCACGCTGGTTGCGCAAGATCAGGTGGACGTCGTCAAGAAGTTCCTGCTTTCGCCATGAAGACGGGCGTGCTGGCAGGTGGGTCGAGCCAGCGCGACGGTGTTGCGACTATCGTCCAGCTCAGCGTTTCCGAACAGGACAGCGTCGCGGACGCCGACATCCTCGCGCGCGCCCGCAGCTTTGCCGAGCCGCTGCTGCGTGGCCATCCGCGCGAGAGTGGCGAAGACGCGTTGACGCACGCCGACGCCGTGGCCGACATCTTGCAAGGCATGGGCGCGTCGGCCGCGATGCGCGCTGCGGTCTATCTGACCTACGCTGCCGACTACTTGAGCAAACCCGAGGAGGCGATCGGCAGGGCCTTCGGCCAGAGCTACGGCGACCTGGTCGGACATACGCGCAAGCTCGTGCAAATCTTGCGCTCGGCGCGCGACGCAAGGGTCGAAGACGAACAGCGCGTCGTGCAAACCGAGCGTGTGCGAAAAATGCTATTGGCGTTCTCGCGCGACTTGCGCGTCGTGCTGCTGCGCCTGGCGTCGCGCTTGCAAACCTTGCGCTACTTCGCGGCGAGCAAGGTGCCCTGTCCGCGGCAGCTCGCCACGGAGTCTTTGCAAGTGTTTGCGCCTCTGGCGGACCGTCTGGGAATCTGGCAAGTCAAATGGGAAGTCGAGGATCTCTCGTTCCGCTTTCTCGAGCCGGAGACTTACCGTTCGGTGTCTCGACTTCTGGATGAAAAGCGCATCGAGCGCGAGCAGGGCGTCGAGGCATTCCGGCAAGACCTCGGCGCCGATCTTGCGCGCCACGCAATCCGCGCCGAAGTCACCGGCCGGCCCAAACACCTGTACAGCATCTGGAAAAAGATGCAAGGCAAGGGATTGCCGTTTGCCGAAGTCTTCGACGTGCGCGCGGTGCGCGTCATCGTCGCCAGCGTGGCCGACTGTTATGCCGCGCTGGCGCGCGTGCAGGAGCGCTTTCCCACCCTGCCCGGCGAGTTCGACGACTACATCGCCAGGCCCAAGGCGAACGGCTACCAGTCGCTGCACACGGTGATTCGCGAGGCGCAGGGTCGAACCGTCGAGATCCAGATTCGAACGCGCGAAATGCATGAGCGTGCCGAGCACGGCATCGCGGCGCACTGGGCGTACAAGGAGGCCGGCCCCAAGGGTTATGCGGGCGTGAGTGCCGATGCCGATGCGAGCGCGAAAATTGCGCAGGCGCGCAAAGCCGTGTTGCGCCAGCTGCTTGCTTGGGAGCGCGACTTTGCGGTTCAGACAGCGCAGGGCGCAACCGAACCGGAAGACCGGATCTACGCCTTCACTCCCGCTGCCAACGTGATCGAACTGCCCGCGGGAGCGACGCCGATCGACTTCGCCTACGCCGTGCACACCGACCTCGGGCACCGCTGCCGCGGCGCCAAGATCGACGGCATCATGGTCCCCTTGAACACCGGTTTGGTGAACGGGCAGACCGTGGAAGTGATCGCCGCCAAAGAAGGTGGCCCGTCGCTCGACTGGCTCAACGCCGACTTGGGCTACCTGAAGGCGGCACGTTCGAAGGCGAAGGCGCGCGCCTGGTTCAACGCCTTGGCGCAGCACCAGACGATTGCACGCGGGCGCGAGCAGGTCGAAAAGCTGTTGCAGCGCGAGGGCAAGACGTCGATCAAACTCGACGATCTTGCGGGGCGTTTGGGATTTCGCAACGCCGACGCGCTGTTTGAAGTGATCGGCAAGGACGAATTCTCGATCCGGCACATCGAAGCCTTGCTGCGGCCCACGCACGCGCCCGAAGGCGAGGCCGACAGCGTCGCATTGAAACGACCGCAAGTCGACGGCCGCAGCGCCAAGGGCGGAGTGCTGGTCGTCGGCGTGGAGTCGCTCCTGACCAGCTTGGCGCGTTGTTGTCGCCCGGCGCCTCCGGACTCGATCGGCGGCTATGTCACGCGTGGCAAAGGCGTCGCGATCCACCGCACCAGTTGCAGCAATTTCCGCCAGATGCTTGCGAGCAGCGCGCCGCGCATCATCGAAGTCGCCTGGGGCACCGAGGGTGGCGATGCGCAGCGTGCGTATCCGATCGACGTGATGGTCGAAGCGGACGATCGACACGGCCTGCTGCGCGATATCTCGGAAGTCTTTGCGAAGGAAAAGATGAACGTGGTGGGCGCTCGCAGCGACGCTCCCAAGGGCAGTGACGGCGCGCGCATGACATTCACGGTCGAGCTCGCGAACGCATCGCGGCTTGCCGCTGTGCTTGGCCAAGTGGCCAAGGTTTCGGGCGTGCGCGGCGTACGTCGCAAGTGACGCCGATGTGACGCCGAAACGGCGCTGCTACACTTCGGCCCTTCGCGACAGGCGCGTAGCTCAGCTGGTTAGAGCACCACCTTGACATGGTGGGGGTCGTTGGTTCGAGTCCAATCGCGCCTACCAAATACGGTAGTGATATCAAGGGCTTGGCAGGAGTGCCAAGCCCTTTGGTCTTGCCGAAGCACAGGCATTCTGCGGATCCGCGATTGAAACGGGAACGCGCCGGAATTCGACTCGGTGGGCCGGGTTGCCCGAGGCGGGTAAACCCCTCGCGCGGCGCAAAGTCACCCTCCTAAAATCTGCCGGCGCTTGGTGACACAGGAGGTTTTTGCATGGTTCAGTCTCGCCGCAACGCGAAGCCCAAGTTGGCCGCGAGCGGCACTTCAGCCGATGGCGCGGCCCATGCGGTCCTGCGTGTCCTCAAGAAGTACCCGAATCGACGCCTGTACGACACGCAGACCAGCAGCTACATCACCCTGGCCGACGTCAAGCAAATGGTGCTCGCGATCGAGCCGTTTGTCGTTCGAGACGCGAAGACGGGTGAAGACCTGACGCGCAGCATCCTGCTGCAAATCATTCTCGAAGAAGAGACCGGCGGCGTGCCGATCTTTTCAACGCAGATGCTCTCGCAATTGATTCGCTTCTACGGCAACGCGATGCAGGGCATGATGGGCTCGTACCTGGAAAAAAACCTGCAAACGTTCACGGATATACAGGCGCGGCTCGCGGCCCAGGCGAAAGGCGTGTTCGACCCGGTTGCGTTGAATCCGGAGGTGTGGTCGAGTTTTCTCAGCGGCCAGCCGCCTAGCGCGCAGGGGGCGATGGGCAGCTACCTCGAACAGTCGCGGCAGATGTTCCTGCAGATGCAGGACCAGTTGCGCAAGCAGGCCGAGACGATGTTCGCGGCGGTTCCCGGCGCGGTGCCGCCCGCCCCTTGAGGCACGGGCGCTTTGATCCTTCTTCCTCGCGAATGAGTCCCGCCGCAGCACTGGAGCCGAACCCCCTCGGCCCGAAAATCGGCTTCGTCTCGCTCGGTTGCCCGAAGGCGTTGACCGACTCCGAACTCATCTTGACGCAGTTGCAGGCGGAAGGGTATCGGACGTCGAAGACGTATGCCGACGCCGACCTGGTCATCGTCAACACCTGTGGCTTCATCGACGACGCGGTCAAAGAAAGTCTCGATGCGATCGGCGACGCGCTCACCGCGAACGGCAAGGTGATCGTCACCGGCTGCCTGGGTGCCCAGGCCGGGCGGGGGGGCGGCAACTTGGTGCGCCAGATGCATCCGAGCGTGCTCGAAGTCACCGGGCCGCACGCGACGCAGGAAGTCATGGACGCGGTGCATCGGCACGTGCCCAAGCCGCACGATCCGTTCATCGACCTCGTCCCCGCGCAAGGCATCAAGCTCACGCCCAGGCACTACGCCTACCTCAAGATCAGCGAAGGCTGCAACCATCGTTGCACGTTCTGCATCATCCCCAGCATGCGCGGCGACCTGGTGTCGCGGCCGATCGGCGACGTGCTCGGCGAGGCTCGGCGCTTGTTCGAGTCCGGCGTCAAGGAGCTGCTGGTGATCAGCCAGGACACGAGTGCGTATGGCGTCGACGTCAAATATCGCACCGGATTCTGGGACGGCAAACCCGTCAAGACGCGGCTCATCGACTTGTGCGAGAAGCTGGCTGAGCTTGCCGCCTTGCATTCAGCGTGGGTGCGCCTGCATTACGTTTACCCGTACCCGCACGTCGACGACATCCTGCCGCTGATGGCGCAAGGCGCGATCCTGCCTTACCTGGACGTACCGTTTCAGCACTCGCACCCCGATGTCCTGCGGCGCATGAAGCGCCCGGCCAGCGGCGAAAAGAACCTGGAACGGCTGCAGCGCTGGCGTGAGGCGTGCCCGCAAATGGTCGTTCGCAGCACGTTCATTGCCGGCTTTCCCGGCGAAACGGACGAGGAGTTCGAACACCTTCTCGACTTCGTTCGCGAAGCCCGGATCGACCGGGCGGGGTGTTTCGCCTACTCGGCGGTGGCCGGTGCCGTGGCCAACGACCTGGCAGGGCTGCTACCCAACCAAGTTCGTCAGGAGCGTCGCGCCAGATTCATGGCGATCGCTGAAGAGGTGTCGATTGCCAAGCTTCAAGAGCGGGTGGGTTCAACCATGCAAGTTCTCGTGGACTCGGCACCGGCTCTCGGCCGCAAAGGCGGCCTGGGACGAAGCTACGCGGACGCCCCGGAAATCGACGGGGTCGTGAAGTTGCAGCCGCCCGAGAAGGCGTCCGTGACGCTCAAGTCCGGCGCGTTTTGCCGTGCACGCATCATTGCCGCGCAAGGGCACGACCTGATCGGCGCGCCCATTTGATTGGCCGGACCGCCGCTGGTGCGACGCACGCCTGAGCGATGACGACCAACGAAAGGAAAACATGGCGGACTCATTGCGCCTGAGTACGGCGCTGATTCACCACGCCTACCAACCCCCTGAGGGGTTTGCCTCGCCACAGACAGCGGTGCACAAGGCGTCCACGGTTCTTTTCCGGGATTGCGCGGCATTGCGCGCGCGCAATTGGAAAGACAAGACCGGCTACACCTACGGCCTGCACGGAACGCCCACGACCTTCACGCTGGAAGAGCGCATCGCCACACTGGAGGGCGGTCTGCAGACGCTGCTCGTTCCCAGCGGGCTGGCCGCGATCGTCCTGGTCGACACGGCGTTGCTGCGTGCGGGCGACGAAGTTCTGCTCCCGGAGAACGCGTACGGTCCAGGCAAGGAGTTCGCGCGCAACGAGCTTGCGGGATGGGGAATCTCCCACCGCCTGTACAACCCCAGCGATGTGCAGCAGCTCGCAGGAATGATCTCGCCGGCGACAAAATTGATCTGGCTCGAAGCGCCTGGTTCGGTAACGATGGAGTTCCCGGATCTTGGGGGGCTGATCACCGCCGCCAAGTCGCGTGGCGTGTTGTGCGCGATCGACAACACCTGGGGCGCCGGCGTCGCCTTCAATGCATTCGCCATCGACGACGCAGCGGGTTCCACCGTGGGCGCTGACATCGTCATGCAGGCGTTGACCAAGTTCCCTTCGGGGGGCGGTGATGTCCTCATGGGTTCGGTCACGACGCGCGACCCGATCCTGCACACCAAGCTCAAGGCCACGCACATGCGCATGGGCTGGGGCATCGGTGGCAACGACGCTGAACTCGTGTTGCGCTCATTACCCTCGCTCGAATTGCGCTATGCGGCTCAAGACGAGAGCGCCAGACGGATCGCACGCTGGTTGACGGGGCGGCCGGAAGTGGTGCAGGTCTTGCATCCGGCGTTGGCGGGGTCGCCTGGCCACGAACACTGGAGCCGGACCTGCAGCCGCGCAGCCGGGTTGTTCTCGATGGTCTTCGACCCGCGTTATGGCGCCGCACAAGTCGACGCCTTCGTCGACAGCCTGCGCTTGTTCAAGCTGGGCTACTCGTGGGCGGGGCCACTCAGCTTGGCAGTCCCCTACAACCTGGCTGCGCTCAGGAGCAAACCGGCCTGGGCCGGTGTGCTGGTGCGCTTGTCGATTGGCCTGGAGGCTGTCGAGGACCTGATCGAGGACCTCGAGGCGGCTTTGGATCGGACTTTTCAGCCGAGGGAGTGACCCGCCTCGTCAGCTTTGAGCCTCATTCAGGACAGTGCACGACGGGGAGCAGACCACCTGATTTTTCCCCAGGAGTTTGCGCGACTTGAGCATCGACCTTGCGCGATGTTTGCCGCACAGAAAACATGACATCGTCGCCGCACCGAATGAGCTTGCCGCCGCAAATGGAGAGCCTGGTGTCTTGGTGCGGTACCGCAGACCACCGTCCACGATCGCTGTTTTGATCTCAGTTTTTGCCATTGAGCCGACCTCGTTGCTTGTTCCCGGGAGCTTCCGTTGATCGGTTCAAGGAAGCTTTCAATATTGTCGTGATCGCGTATTGTCGGCGAAGTCCGGATGGCAGCGGCGGCCAGAGGAGATGGGTGGCTCGGGTTCAAATCTTCAAGTAAACATAATATACATTGTGGCCTATAATTAGTGTGGCCGAGACCCGGCCGAAACCG
>JBEBHW010000826.1:0-1762 GCA_040081145.1 Burkholderiaceae bacterium | reverse complement strand
GATGGCGATACCGCGCCCGACGATCCGTTCCTGCTGTACTTCACGTCGGGCACGACCGCGAAGCCGAAGATGGCGTTGCACACGCACCAGAGCTATCCGGTCGGGCACCTTTCCACGATGTACTGGCTGGGCCTGCGCGCCGGCGACGTGCACTTGAACATCTCGTCGCCGGGTTGGGCCAAGCACGCGTGGAGCTGCTTCTTCGCGCCGTGGAACGCGGGCGCATGCATCTTCATCTACAACAGCGCACGCTTCAACGCGCAGGGGCTGCTCGGCGCGCTCGAACGCCACGGCGTGACGAGCCTGTGCGCGCCGCCCACCGTGTGGCGCATGCTGATCCAGGAAGACCTCGCGGCGTACCGTGGGCGCCTGAAGTTGCGCGAGGCGATAGGCGCCGGCGAGCCGCTGAATCCGGAAGTCATAGCCCGCGTGCGCTCGGCCTGGGGCCTGACCTTGCGCGACGGCTACGGCCAGACCGAGACCACGGCGCAGATCGGCAATGCGCCGGAGCAAGCGCTGAAGCCGGGTTCGATGGGCAAGCCGCTGCCGGGTTACCGGATCGTGCTGCTCGACACCGACGACAGGCCAGCCGACGAGGGTGAAGTCTGCATCGACCTGCGCGAGCGCCCGCTCGGCTTGATGGCCGGCTACGAAGACAGCGCCGAAAAAACCGCGGAGGCGATGCGCGAAGGCTACTACCACACCGGCGACGTTGCCGCGCGCGACAGCGAGGGCTACATCACCTTCGTCGGCCGCGCCGATGACGTGTTCAAAGCTTCGGGCTACCGGATCAGCCCGTTCGAACTCGAGAGCGCGCTCATCGAGCACGAAGCCATCGCCGAAGTCGCCGTGGTTCCGAGCCCGGACCTGCTCCGCCTGGCCGTGCCCAAGGCCTTTCTTCTGCTGGTGGCCGGCGCGCAGCCCAGCCGCGAACTCGCCGAGTCGGTGTTTGCGTTTGCACGAAAGAAGCTCGCGCCGTACAAGCGCGTGCGGCGCATCGAGTTCGTCACCGATCTGCCGAAGACGATTTCCGGAAAGATCCGCCGCGTGCAACTGCGCGCCCAGGAGGTTGAGCTGCGCGCGGCAGGGGCGCGCGCTGCGGGTGAGTTCTTCGAGGAGGACTTTGCGCGCTTGTCAGGTGACAGCTGAACCGCCGTCTTGTCGGCGGACGGGTCAGCTTGCCGACGATTCGACGTCGGGGCGGCCGATCGCTCCCGGTAACGAAGCGCAACAGCAGGCAGCCCAGGCGGTGCTAGTCTTTCCCATTGAGCGCGCCGTCTGCGCGCGAGCGGGAGCATCGATGCCAAGCCATTCTCCATTCGCCCATCGCGGCACGCGCACGAGAAACGGTGTGCGCGCCGCGGCGATCGCGTGCGCGCTGTTCGCAGCAGGCTGCGCGACGCGCAATGTCGACGCCGAGTGGGTCGATCCGCAGTTCACGGGGCACCCCCTGGCCGGTGCCAAGGTGTATGTGACGTGCACCGCGCATGACCTCGCGGTGCGCCGGGTGTGCGCCGAGCGCATGGCGGCGCAGGTCAGCGAACTCGGCGCGACGCCGGTGCTCGCGCCGGACAGCGTCGACTCCGGCGGCGCTGCTGCGCCCACCAGCGCGCTCCTCAGCGCCGCGCGCGACGCCGGCACGTCGGCAATCCTGCGCGCCACCATTTCACCCGACGTCACGGCCGTGGCACCCGGCCCGTCGTTCAGCATCGGCGTGGGCGGGTTCAGCATGGGCCGGCACAGCGCGGGCGGAGTCGGCGTG
>JBEBHW010000825.1:0-1773 GCA_040081145.1 Burkholderiaceae bacterium | reverse complement strand
CTATGTCGCTGCGGCGGTGTGTGGCGCGATCTATTGCGTGATCGCGCTGTTCGGTGCGGCGGTGGCCGGTGTGCTGACGGCGTTCCCGCGCGAACTCGTTCTCGCGGTGGCCGGGCTCGCCTTGCTGGGCAGCATCGGTGGGGGCCTGGCTGTGGCGGTGAAGGACGAAGTCCACCGCGAAGCGGCGCTCATCACCTTTCTCGTCACGCTCAGTGGTTTGCAGCTGCTGGGAATAGGCTCGGCGTTCTGGGGTGTCGCCGCCGGCGCCCTCGCGCTTTTTGTGCAACAGTGGCGGCTCCGCCCAACGCCCGTGTGAAACTCAATGAAACTGCTGTTCGTCGCCGACCCGCTCGAGGGATTCAAGACCTACAAGGACTCCACTTTCGCGATGATGCGCGCCGCCACAGCGCGTGGGCACGAACTGTTTGCGTGTGAGCCGCGCGATGTGTCGTGGCAAAGCGGCGCCAAGGTCAGCGCGCCCTTGCGCGAGATTTCGCTAACCGGCGATGCAGCGCCGTGGTTCGTGCAGCGCAGTCACGCGCCGCACGCACTGGCCGAGATGGACGCGGTGGTGATGCGCAAGGACCCGCCGTTTGACAGCGAGTATTTCTACGCGACGCACCTGCTTCAGCAGTCTGAACGCGAAGGTGCGCGGGTTTTCAACAGGCCTCAGGCGCTGCGCGACCACCCGGAAAAGCTCGCGATTCTGGAGTTCCCGGACGTTATTGCGCCCACACTCGTGACGCGCAGCGAAGACCAGATCAAGCGCTTCCACGCCGAATACCGCGACATCATCTTGAAGCCGCTCGACGGCATGGGCGGTATGGGAATCTTTCGCGTCGGCCCGGACGGGTTGAACCTGGGCAGCATCATCGAGACGCTGAACCGCGGCGGCGCGCAGACTGTGATGGTGCAGCGCTACCTCACCGACATCGTGAAGGGAGACAAGCGCGTGCTGCTGATCAGCGGCGTGCCGGTGCCGTTTGCGCTCGCGCGAATTCCCCAGGGCAGCGAAATTCGCGGCAATCTGGCGGTGGGCGGCAAAGGCGTGGCGCAACCGCTGGCGGCGCGGGATCGGGAGATTGCCGAGCAGCTCGGCCCGGTGCTTGCCGCGCGAGGCCTGCTGCTGATCGGGCTGGACGTGATCGGCGACTGCGTCACCGAAGTCAATGTCACGAGTCCGACGGGCTTTCAGGAAATCGCCCAGCAAACGGGGTTCGACGTCGCGACGATGTTTGTCGAAGCGCTGGAGCGCGCCGTCGCTGCAAGTGCCGCCTGATTCGCCTCAGGCGGTCGCCGAGAAGCCCTGCATTGTCGGGTCACGGGTGCCGCACGAGACAATCGCGGCATGGCCATTCTTTCTCTTTCCAACGCGCGCCTCGCCTTCGGGCACGTCGCGCTGCTCGACAACGCCGCCTTTTCGCTCGAAACCGGCGAGCGGCTTGGCCTGATCGGCCGCAACGGTGCAGGCAAGTCGTCGCTCCTGAAAATCGTCGCGGGGCTGGAGAAACTCGACGACGGCTTGCTGCAGCTGACGCAAGGCCTGCGCATTCGTTATGTCGCCCAGGAACCGGCCTTCGACAGCGACGCCAGCGTCTTCGACGCCGTCAGCGAAGGCGTTGCCGAGGCGCGCTCGGTGCGTGCCGCCTACGAATCGCACGCCGCGCTGGAAGCCGTGCATGCAGCCTCGCACGACGCCACCTTCGATGCCTTGCACACGCGCATCGAAGCGCTGGACGCGTGGAACTGGGAGCAGCGCGTCGAGACGACGCT
>JBEBHW010000824.1:0-1775 GCA_040081145.1 Burkholderiaceae bacterium | reverse complement strand
GGGCCAACGCGGGCAATTCGCCGCCCGACAGAACAAAGTCGCCCAGGCTCAGTTCAAGGTCGACATGCCGGTCGAGAAAACGCTGGTCAATTCCCTCATAGCGCCCGCACAACAGAATCGCGCCGGAACCTGCCGCGACTTCCTGCACCACGGCTTGATCGATGCGCCGCCCGGTTGGGCTGAAGTGCACGAGCGGCGCCGTGTCGCCGCGCGAAGCGCGAACCGCGGCCAGCGCACGTTCGAGCGGCTCGACGAGCAACACCATGCCGGGGCCGCCGCCAAACGGTCTATCGTCGACGCGGTGGTGCGGCTCGTCGGCGTGGTCGCGCAACTGCCAGAGCTTGACTTGCACCTGACCTGACTCGAACGCGCGCCGTGTCACGCCCTCGCTCAGGTGCGGCCCGAACAGGTTGGGGAACAATGTGATGACGTCAAAGCGCACAGGTGCAGCTCAGTAGTCGAGGTCCCAATCCACCAGGATGCGCTTGTGCGCGAGGCTCACGTCGTCGATATAGGCCGAGACGAAGGGAATCAGCCGCTCCACGGGAGCCGGCTCGGCGCCGGCGGCCTCGGCGACGACGCGAAGCACGCTCTGCGGGCCGGTTTCGATCAATCCGATCACGGTGCCGAGCGCCTCGCCCTTGCGATTGATCACTTGCAGGCCTATCAGATCGACCCAATAGAACTCGTCCGCACTCTGCGTAGGAAAGCTTGCACGGGCGATGAAAACGCGCGCACCGCGCAAAGCCAGTGCGTCGCCGCGCGACTCCACATCTTGGGCTTGCGCCACGACGCTGCTGCCGTGCTCCTTGACGCCCGTGATTCGCAGCAGCTCAGGCCAGGCCGCAGTTCGAAGGAGCGGCGCGCCCACCCCCGTGGGCAGGGGCGACTTGAGGAACCAGCGGCGCGACGAAAAGATCGCCTGCGGGTCGGTGGCGAATGGCACGACTTTGAACCAGCCCTTCACGCCCCAAGCGTCGCCGATGCGTGCGACTTCGACGGCGTCGGCCGGGAAAGCAGGTTCGCTCGGCGAGCCGACGCCGCTCATGGTCGAACCAGGAGCGTCGCCGCCCAGCTCTGAACTCAGGCGGCGGCCTTGGCCTGCGTCAGCAGGCGCTCAACCGTCGCGGACACGCGGGCGCCATTGCCCGTCCAGTGAGCGACGCGGTCAAACGCGACGCGCAGCGGCTGCTCGCCCCCTGCAGCGACCGGGTTGTAAAACCCGACGCGCTCGATGAAGCGGCCGTCGCGTCGGGTGCGCGAATCGGCCACGACGATGTTGAAGAACGGGCGCTTCTTGGCGCCGCCACGGGAAAGACGGATCACGACCATACAGATTCCTAAGCTTGAAAGTGCCACCGCGGCGTCGCCTGCGGCGCAGAACCGGCCGGCGCGCCTTGGCGCCGGTGGCCACGGCGATGCCGGCGGAAAAACCGTGCATTGTAGACTCAGGTCAACCCGCACCCGATGAATATGGCACCGACAAGCTCCACGTTGATCCGCCCGAGCATCGATGCCGACATCGCAGCGATCACCGAAATCTACCGTTTCCATGTGTTGCACGGCACGGGCAGCTTCGAGATCGAGGCGCCCAGCGTTGCGCAAATGCGCCAGCGCCGCGCTGACGTGACGGCCAGCAGCCTGCCCTGGCTGGTGGCGGAGCGATCGGGCAGCGTCGTGGGTTACGCCTACGCAAGCCCCTTCCGCCCGCGACCTGCGTACCGCTTTTGCCTGGAAGATTCCGTGTATGTCGCGCACGACGCCCAGGGCCTGGG
>JBEBHW010000823.1:0-1776 GCA_040081145.1 Burkholderiaceae bacterium | reverse complement strand
CGGCGTGAGCATCGGCCTGGAGTTGCTGCTCGGACGCCTGATGCTCGGGCGCTGGATCCACCCGGCCAGCGCCTACATCTCCGGCATCAGTGTCGGGATACTGCTGCGCACGCCCGCGTTCTGGCCGTTCGCGCTGTGCAGTGCGCTGTCCATCCTGTCCAAATACGTGCTGCGCTACAAGGGCCGGCATTTGTGGAACCCTTCCAACTTCGGCATCTCGGCGATGCTCGTCATCGCCGGCGAATCGGTGGGGAGCCTGAGCATCCAGTGGGGCAACCACGTCTGGGCGATGCTCGTCATCTGGATCCTGGGCGCCTTCATCATCTATCGCCTGCGGCGCTTTCACATCACCGCGACTTACGTGCTCGCGTTCATCGTGTTTGCGCTGCTGCGTGCCTACTTCGGTGGCGGTGCATGGGAGTCGGAAGTCGCGCCGATCACCGGGCCGATGTACCAGCTGTTCATCTTCTTCATGATCACGGACCCGAAGACGACAGTGCAATCGCCGCGCTGGCAGTGCATCGTCGTGCTCTGCGTCGCAGCGCTCGAGGCGGTGCTGCGCGTCTTCCAGGTCGTCTACGCGCCTTACTTTGCGCTGTTCATCGTCGGCCCGCTCGCGCTGTTCATCGAAACCGAGATTCGCGCGCGCCGCGCCGCCGTACAACGCAATGGACCACTGAATTGAGCCCGATCGTGCCCTTGCCGATGCGAATCGCCCTCTGCGCCGGCGTCGTCATACTCGCCGCTGCGTGTGACCATGCGGCGCAAACCGCAGCGCCGGCGGCCGCATCGGCCACGGCGGCGGCTTCGAGCGCAGCGCAGGCGCTGCCCTTGTTTATCGAGGTTGCGAAGGCCATTGGCGTCGATTTTCGGCACGTGAACGGGATGACGGGGCAGTTTCAGTACGCCGAAATCATCGGCTCGGGCGTCGCTCTTTTCGACTTCGACAACGACGGACGCCTTGACCTCCTCGTGCTCCAGGGCCGCTTGCTCGCCGAGGCGGGGAATCCCGGGCCGTGCATCGCGCGCCTGTACCACAACGACGGCGGCAGCGGCGCCTCGCTGCAGTTCAGCGATGTGACCGAGAAGTCAGGCCTGTGCAGCCGTGGCTACGGCATGGGCGTGGCGGTGGGCGACATCGACAACGACGGCTGCGTCGACGTCTTCATCACTCACTTCGGCGCTTCGAATCAGTTGTTCCGCAACCGCTGCAATGGCAGCTTCGAAGACATCACGAAGCAGGCCGGCGTTGCCGGCGACGGCCGCTGGGGCGCGAGCGCAAGCTTCTTCGACTTCGACCGCGACGGGCGCCTGGACCTGTTCGTCACGAACTATGTGCGCTACACGATTGCCGACAAGCGCAAGTGCTATTCGAGCGCCGGCAATGCCGATTACTGCGCGCCTGCGGGTTACCCCAATGACCCTGGAATGCTTTACCGCAACCTCGGCAACTCGCGCTTCGCCGATGTGTCGCTCAAGACTGGCGTCTCGCGCGCGTTTGGCGCAGGCTTGGGCGTGATGGCGCTGGACTTGACGGGCGACAGCTGGCCCGACCTGTTCGTCGCGAACGACGGCAATCCGAATCAGCTCTGGATCAACCAGAAAGATGGGACCTTCAAGGACGAAGCGCTCATGCGCGGCAGCGCGGTGAACGCCGAAGGCGCGCCCGAAGCGGGAATGGGGCTGGACATCGGCGACTTCGACAACAATGGCACCGAAGATGTTTTCATGACGCACCTCGCGCGCGAGAAGAGCACCATGTTCGTGAACCGCGGC
>JBEBHW010000822.1:0-1780 GCA_040081145.1 Burkholderiaceae bacterium | reverse complement strand
CCGCCATGCGCTGCATTTCGAAGTGCAGCTCGCGGAATGTATAGACCTTCTCCTGCTCCGTCTCGGTGGAGACCCAGATCAGCGCGTTCTGATCGGCGCGAGTCGCCAGGTGCCGGTCCACTGCGTTGTGGCACAGATTCGTCTGGCCGCCGATGTACCAGCGTGCGAACGGCGGCTTGCTGTAGTCGCAGACCTTGGTGAACGGCTGGTGCCAGTCGATGAGCTGGGCTTGCTCGGACCAGAAGCCCTCGCGGTCGGCGAGCGAGCGGCGGTGAAACTCGGCAAAGGCGGACGGCATGGCGGGTCTTCCCTAGATTTTCACGACGATCCGGCCACGCACCTCGCCTTGCATGAGCGCATGGGCGCGGACCATCGTTTCGTCAAGCGCAACGTCTTCAATCATCGCTTCGAGCTTGGCCAGATCCAGGTCCTTCGCAAGGCGTTGCCACGCAAGTTTGCGCTGCGTCAGTGGTGCCATGACGGAGTCGACCCCCGCCAGCTTGACGCCGCGCAAGATAAAGGGCATCACCGTGCCCGGCAAGTCCGCCCCCTGCGCCAGGCCACACGCCGCGACCACCCCGCCGTAGCGCGTTTGCGCGAGCGCGTTGACGAGCGTGTGGCTGCCCACCGCGTCGACCACCGCCGCCCAGCGCTCTTTCTGCAAGGGCTTGCCGGCAGTGGCGAGTTCGGCGCGGGCCATGATGTTTTTCGCTCCCAAGCGGATCAGGTAATCCGCCTGTGCGACCTTGCCGGTCGCCGCCGTCACGGCAAAACCCAGTTTCGAGAGCAACGCCACGGCGACGCTGCCTACGCCGCCGCTGGCGCCGGTGACGAGCACGTCGCCGTCGCCCGGCTTCAGCCCATGTTGTTCGAGCGCCAGCACACACAGCATCGCCGTGTAACCCGCGGTGCCGATCGCCATCGCCTGGCGCGTCGTGAACGCCTGCGGCAATGCAACAAGCCAGTCGCCTTGCAGGCGAGCGCGCTGCGCCAAGCCACCCCAGCGGGTTTCGCCCACACCCCAACCGTTGTGCACGACACGGTCGCCCACTTTCCACGCCGGGTGGGTGCTCTCGAGCACGGTGCCGGCAGCGTCGATCCCGGCGACCATCGGCCAGGAGCGGACCACCGGGCCGCGGTTCGTGATCGCCAGGGCATCCTTGTAATTGAGCGTGGAGTGCGCCACCTCGATCAGCACGTCGCCCGCGGGCAGACGCGTTTCGTCGAGGGACTGGACGCCGGCCTGGAAGCCGGAGTCGGACTTTTCCAATAACAGGGCTTTGAACATCGTGATGTCGCTTCGATTCGCGCTGCGCGCAGGCAACCTGGACGATAGCGCAGAGACGAGCGGCGACACACCGATACCTTTTCCGATTGACTGTGGCGCGCCCTGGCGCCTATCCTGCGCGCCATGTTGGCCCGTCTTCTGCTCTGCCTTGGCGCGTCGCTGCTCGGCGCGGCGCACGCCGAGCCCAGCAGCGACGACGATCCGATCGGCCGCTACCTGCAGGAACGGGGCCTGGTCAACGCCGCGCAAGCTTCGGCCCCGACACCTTCGCCCAGCCTGCCGGACCGCACCTCGGAAATGGTGCTGACGGCGATGACCTTCATCGATTTGCCTTACCGGCGCGGCGGCAATACCGCCGATGGCGGTTTCGACTGCAGCGGCTTCACGCGCCATATCTTTCAAACCACGCTGGGCATGCAACTCCCGCGCCGCGTCGACGACCAGGCCAGCGCGCCGGGCCTGATGAAGGTGCAGCGCGAGCGCATCGAGCCC